>JASKJZ010000133.1 GCA_030154385.1 Clostridiales bacterium | reverse complement strand
GAATATATAGCTGTGGTTAATATACATTCACATCTAATTCACATTCACAGCTAATATACATACATAGCAAAAGCAACACCAAGAGCAACACCAATTGCAACAAACAAAGCTTCGGTTAATCGAGAAAGTCCTGTCATCGTATCACTCGCGATAAAGTCCCGCATGCTGTTTGCAAGCGCAAGACCTGGGACTAACAGCATAATATCTCCAATGATGATAAGATCGCTGTGAAAAAACCCCTGTGTTGTATGTGCAAGAATACGGCTTATTAACGCAATGAGAAAGCTGACAATGATGGTTTGAAAAAATGGATTTGCCTTTATCCGTTCGAAAAAATTGCTTACGAATAAAATCAAAAGACCAATCAATCCAGCGGCTAGAGCATCGAACAAAGTACCTCCAAAAAAAATACAAAATGAGGCTCCTGTTAACAGGTGAGCAAAATATCTCCATTTTAATGGAAAACGTGGAAGCAAAAGGATTTCTTCCATACGGCTTTTTATAATTGCATATTCCGGTCTGGCGGTGCAAATATAGCGTGAAAGCCCCGATATTTTTTCGACGCGATCTAAATTTATCTGATGAGTAAGGACGCGTTTGGTTTTCGTTAGTGAGGTGGCGCCATCTTGTATCGTAACGACAATACTGGATGGAATTACAAAGGCCTCGCTTTCTTTTATTCCGTAGGCAGAGCATAAGTAGGTAATGCTTTGCTCAACGCGTGATACATCAGCGCCATTCGAGAGCAAGTGAAAGCCGATTAGAATGGAGGCGTCTAAAATTTCTTCCAATTTCATGATGTGCTCCTTTGAAGAATCAAGTATCCATATCCATTTATACAGATGCCGCACCATTCGAGGATCGCGGATAGGGGCGAAATGATACGTAGGCAAGAATCCCCCCGTTTGTATCCATATGCTTGATGGGCAACGTATCCTTCCACCGAGTCAAGTGGAAGGAGCGTGCTTCCAAGCTTTCCTTTCATTGCATTTCCCTTTGGTGCTTGTCCGCCGTGTCTTTCCAGAAGTTCAACCGCTGCATCAAACGCTTTCCAAGTGAGGATTCGCTGGTGCGGGAGATTAGTCGTACAAATGCCGTTTCCAAACTCCTCGTAATAAATCTGAAATGCATCTCCTTTTGGAAGTGGTATGGTTGCAATTCCCTTTGCTTGGTTTAGCTTTGCCTTCAAGGTCTGGATAGTTTTGCTTTCATCCTTGTAAATAGGTAGATTTTTTATGGTAGGCTCAAATTCTGTGCGTGTACTTGCTTCCGTTGGGAAGCCAAGTGCAGCCTGTGCTTCTGTGAGACGTTTTTTTGCAGCAGGATAAGATAGATGAAGTTGTTTTTGAATCTCTTTTAGGTTTCCACTATGCTGAATAAATAAGGTAACAAAATCCAATTCCTCTTCGGATAAAAAAGAGAATCGATTGAGGCTAAAATCGTTGGAGAGTTCAAGACCACAATGGTGACAGCTTAATTTCGTGGCAATCAGCTCGTTTTGACAGACAGGGCAATGTCCAATAATGTGCAAAGACATATGGGACTCCTTTCTATACGTACTTATTAACGATATTGTATACTAGCAAAGGGATACTTACAATAGAAAAGCGTAATAAGAAGAGAAAAATGCATAAACTTTGATACTAAATCTAGCAGAAATAATACAAAAAAGAGAATGTGAAAAACATTAAAATAAAAAACTATAGGAATTAGAAGGGCAGAAAAGTCAGTCTATGCATGGATAGATATAAATAATATTACATTCTATATAAAATATAATGATACTACAATGGGAAAATTATGATTTTTTAGAAGTTCTAGATATAGAAAAAACCCGTAAAATCGGGCTTTGGGCATAAAAAAAGGCGCTTGACAACTATAGTGCGATATGTTAAGATGAAAAATGCACTATTGTGAATGTCTACGCGATAATATCCTTTGTAAAATGATTATAGCATATGAAGTTCCAATAGTAAAGAAAATTTTATAGAAGTAAATCAGTGCGTAAGCGCTAGAATATATCAAGGGGTGAAAACATCAATGGAAAAAAACAGAATTCGTCCAGTAAAAATTGGAAATGGTGTAAGAATGAGTTATTCCCGTCAAAAAGAAGTTTTGGAAATGCCAAACCTCATTGAAGTACAGACGGACTCTTACAAATGGTTCTTGGAAGAAGGCCTCAATGAAGTTTTCAAGGACATCTCTCCAATCGAAGACTACAGCGAGCATCTAAGTCTTGATTTTGTCAGCTTTGTGCTTTGCGAAGATGATGTAAAGTATTCAATTGAAGAGTGCAAGGAGCGAGATGCAACCTATGCAGCACCACTCAAAGTTAAAGTGAGACTTCGCAACAAAGAGACGGAAGAAATCACAGAGCATGATATTTTCATGGGGGATCTTCCGTTAATGACAGCAACCGGTACCTTCATTATCAATGGTGCGGAACGTGTTATTGTTAGCCAGTTGGTTCGTTCTCCTGGCATTTATTATGCAATTGGTCATGATAAAATCGGCAAAGAGCTTTTCTCCTCGACTGTTATTCCAAACCGTGGTGCATGGCTGGAATACGAAACAGACTCCAATGATATTTTCTACGTACGTGTTGACCGAAATAGAAAGGTACCAGTTACGGTACTCATTCGCGCGCTGGATCACAGTGTATATGATTACAGTGCCGATCCAAACAAGGGCTGGAATATCGATGAAGAGATCCGAAGCGCGACCAATAGCCAGATTACCGATTTCTTCGGCGAAGAGCCAAAGATTCTAGCAAGTATTCAAAAGGACTCCTCGGATAATTATCAGGATGGACTTTTGGAGCTCTATAAAAAGCTTCGTCCAGGTGAACCGCTGTCTGTGGATAGTGCAGAAAGCCTCGTGCGCAGCATGTTCTTTGATGCCAGAAGATATGATCTTGCAAAAGTAGGACGCTATAAATTCAATAAAAAGCTTTCCTTTAAAAATCGGATTGCAGGCTGTAAGTTATCCGAAGATGTAGTGGATATGGAGACAGGAGAGGTAATCGCGGAAGCGGGGACGATTGTAAGTGAAGAACTTGCCGTATCCATTCAAAATACAGGGATAGCATTTGTATACATCGAAAAAGAAGACCGTAAGGTAAAGGTTGTTTCAAACCGTATGGTGGATATCAACGCATTTCTTGATGTAGATAAAGAGGCTCTTGGTATTACCGAGGATGTTTATTACTTTGCCTTAAAATACATTATGGACAACTATAGTGACGAAGAAGAGCGCAAGGAAGCGATTAAGAAAAACATCAGCAAGTTGATTCCAAAGCATATCACAACTTGGGATATCTTTGCATCCATCAACTATAATATCCATTTAGAGTATGAAATCGGAAATGCAGATGACATCGACCACTTAGGAAACCGTCGTATACGTGCGGTTGGAGAACTGCTTCAGAACCAGTACCGTATCGGACTATCCAGAATGGAGCGTGTGGTGCGTGAACGTATGACAACACAGGATATCGAAGGGGTATCTCCACAGTCCTTAATCAATATTAAGCCAGTGACAGCAGCAGTCAAAGAATTCTTTGGAAGTTCTCAGTTGTCACAGTTCATGGATCAGAACAACCCACTGGGTGAATTAACGCATAAAAGACGTCTTTCTGCACTGGGTCCTGGTGGTCTTTCCAGAGATCGTGCCGGATTCGAGGTACGTGACGTACACTATTCTCACTATGGAAGAATGTGTCCGATTGAGACCCCGGAAGGTCCAAACATTGGTCTTATTAACTCGCTTGCAACCTATGCAAGAATTAATGAATATGGATTTGTAGAGGCACCTTATCGTAAGGTGGATAAATCCGACCCACAAAATCCAAGAGTTACCGATGCAGTTATTTATCTGACAGCAGATGAAGAAGATAAGTATGTGGTAGCACAGGCGAATGAGCCTCTGGATGAAAATGGATACTTTGTACATGGCAATGTATCGGGTCGTTTCCGCGAGGAAACCTCAGAGTTTGAAAAGAAAAAAATTGACTTGATGGACGTATCGCCAAAGATGGTATTTTCCGTTGCGACAGCGATGATTCCGTTCCTTGAAAATGACGATGCGAACCGTGCCCTCATGGGATCCAACATGCAGCGTCAGGCTGTACCTCTTTTGGTGACTGAAGCGCCTGTTGTTGGAACAGGAATGGAATTAAAGGCTGCTGTGGACTCTGGAAACTGTGTCCTTGCAAGAAAAGATGGTGTGATTGAAAAATCATCTTCTAGTGAAATCGTCATTAAAAATTCAGATGGTACAAAGTCTTCCTATAAATTAGAAAAGTTTGGAAGAAGTAACCAGGGAACCTGTATGAATCAACGCCCAATTATCAAAAAGGGTGATGAAGTAAAGGCAGGCCAGGTTATCGCAGATGGTCCTTCTACCGCAGGCGGCGAAATCGCGCTTGGTAAAAACCCATTGATCGGGTTCATGACATGGGAAGGCTACAACTACGAGGATGCGGTTCTACTAAGTGAACGTCTCGTACAAGAGGATGTCTATACCTCCGTTCATATCAACGAATATGAAGCTGAGGCACGTGATACAAAATTAGGACCAGAAGAAATTACAAGAGATGTTCCAGGTGTTGGAGACGATGCCTTAAAAGATCTTGATGAACGTGGAATCATTCGTATTGGTGCGGAAGTTCGTGCGGGAGACATTTTGGTTGGAAAGGTTACACCAAAGGGAGAAACCGAGCTTACTGCAGAAGAGAGATTGCTCCGTGCTATCTTTGGTGAAAAAGCAAGAGAAGTACGTGATACCTCTCTTCGTGTACCACATGGTGAATTTGGTATTATCGTAGATGCAAAAGTATTTACCAGAGAAAACGGAGATGAGCTGCCTCCTGGTGTGAATCAATCCGTTCGTATCTATATTGCGCAAAAGAGAAAAATTCAAGTAGGAGATAAGATGGCGGGACGTCATGGTAACAAGGGTGTTGTTTCCCGTGTGCTTCCAGCAGAGGATATGCCATTCCTGCCAAACGGAAGACCGCTTGATATCGTTCTAAACCCTCTGGGTGTGCCTTCTCGTATGAATATCGGGCAGGTATTGGAAATCCATTTATCACTTGCTTCCAGAGTACTTGGCTTCAATGTTGCAACGCCTGTATTTGATGGCGCAAACGAGTATGATATTATGGATACCTTAGAACTTGCCAATGACTATGTAAATACTCCGTTGGATGAATTCGAGGCAAAATATAAAGATACACTCGATCCAGAGCTGATGACCTATCTGCTTGAAAATCAAGCGTACAGAAAGCAGTGGGAAGGCGTACCAATTAATCGCGACGGAAAAGTAAGACTTCGTGATGGTAGAACAGGAGAGTACTTTGATGGAGCCGTAACCGTTGGATTCATGCACTACTTAAAGCTTCACCATTTGGTTGATGATAAGATTCATGCGCGTTCCACAGGTCCTTATTCCCTGGTTACCCAGCAGCCACTGGGAGGAAAAGCACAGTTTGGTGGACAGCGTTTTGGAGAAATGGAGGTTTGGGCACTGGAGGCATATGGTGCTGCTTATACCTTGCAAGAAATCCTGACGGTAAAATCCGACGATGTTGTTGGACGTGTTAAGACATACGAAGCAATCATCAAGGGAGAAAATATTCAAGAGCCAGGAATTCCAGAATCCTTTAAGGTATTACTGAAGGAATTACAGTCCTTAGCACTCGATGTCACGGTATTGGATGAAAATGGAAATGAAATCCAGATGACAGAAAGTATTGATTACGGCGATGAAGAATTAACTCCATTGATTGAAGGAGAAGAAAACTTTGGATTTGGAAACAACGAATCCTTCGAGAGTGCAGGCTTTCGAGAAACGGATGCAGAGAGTTTAGACGAAGAAATTGGTTTTGATGACTTTGCAGAAGTGGATAGCCTTGACGACGATGATTTTGATGAATAGAAGGGAGTGTGTCTTACATGCCAGAACTTACCGTGAATGAGAATCCGCACATGATATATGACGCGATTAAAATTGGTCTTGCTTCTCCAGAAAAGATCAGAGAGTGGTCAAGAGGAGAGGTAAAGAAACCAGAAACCATTAATTATAGAACCTTAAAGCCAGAAAAAGATGGACTGTTTTGCGAAAAAATATTCGGGCCACAAAAGGACTGGGAATGCCATTGTGGAAAGTATAAAAAAATACGTTACAAGGGTGTTGTTTGTGATCGTTGTGGTGTTGAAGTAACAAAATCAAGCGTTCGTCGTGAAAGAATGGGACATATCGAGCTTGCTGCACCTGTTTCCCATATCTGGTATTTCAAGGGAATTCCTAGTAGAATGGGTCTAATCTTAGACCTTTCTCCTAGAACCTTAGAAAAAGTCCTTTATTTTGCATCTTACATTGTGTTAGATAAAGGGGATACCGATCTTCAGTACAAGCAAGTATTGAATGAAAAAGAGTTTCAGGAAGCAAGAGAAAAATATGGCAGCCGTTTCCGTGTTGGTATGGGAGCAGAATCCATTCAAGAGTTGTTAAAGAGCATTGATCTGGAAAAAGATTCGGCGGATTTAAAGAAGGAGCTAAAGGATGCTACCGGACAAAAAAGAGCGCGTATTATTAAGCGTCTTGAGGTAGTAGAGGCCTTTCGTGAATCGGGCAATCGTCCAGATTGGATGGTACTTACCGTGGTGCCGGTTATCCCTCCTGATATCCGTCCTATGGTACAGTTAGATGGTGGTCGTTTCGCTACTTCCGATATGAATGATTTATATCGTCGTATTATCAACCGTAATAACCGTCTGAAGCGACTTTTGGATCTTGGAGCACCAGATATCATCGTTCGTAACGAAAAGAGAATGCTGCAAGAAGCAGTGGATGCTTTGATTGATAACGGCAGAAGAGGTAGACCAGTAACCGGTCCTGGTAACCGTGCTCTTAAATCCTTGTCCGATATGTTAAAGGGTAAGCAAGG
>JASKJZ010000132.1 GCA_030154385.1 Clostridiales bacterium | reverse complement strand
ATTTACAACTTGCTTTTTAAATTCAAAAGAATATTTGGACATAAAAATACCGACCTCCAATTGTTAGATTTTATGGTCTAACTTTTGGGGGTCGGTACAAAAATATGTTTATTTTTGAGTTTTTAAATAATCAGCTATTAAAAATGGTGTGGTTATCTGATCTAGTAAAGATTTTAGTAGAAGATGTGTTTGGCTTGAATATCTCAGAGAGACTTGGCGGAAGTATTCACTTTTTCATTTATGATATCGTAAAAATATTTATATTATTATCTGTACTTATATTTGCGATTTCATATGTACAGAGTTTTTTTCCTCCGGAGAGGACGAGAAAAATACTCGGAAGATATAATGGAGTTACTGCCAATATACTGGGAGCTTTGCTAGGAACGATAACACCATTTTGCTCGTGTTCATCAATACCACTTTTTATTGGATTTACTAGTGCAGGACTTCCAATAGGGGTTACCTTCTCTTTCTTGATTTCATCCCCACTTGTTGATTTGGCATCTGTACTATTGCTTGCCAGCATCTTCAACTGGAAAATTGCGATAGCATACGTGTTGGTAGGTCTTGTTCTGGCTGTTTTAGGTGGAACTATAATAAGCAAGGCTAAACTTGAAGATTATGTAGAACCTTTTGTTTATAGCAATAAAATGATGGAATCAGAGCAAGAAGAACTGACTACTAAAGAAAGAATAAATTTCGGGAAAGATCAAGTAAAAGATATTGTGAAAAAAGTTTGGCTTTATATTCTGATAGGAGTTGGCATTGGGGCTGCAATACACAATTGGGTACCTGAAAATATTATTTCAGCGGTTCTCGGTCAGGATAAGTGGTATTCTGTGCTTATTGCAACATTCGTTGGTGTACCTATGTATGCGGATATATTCGGAACGCTTCCGATTGCAGAAGCTTTAGTGTTAAAGGGAGTTGGACTTGGAACGGTACTATCTTTTATGATGGGTGTTACTGCGCTTTCGCTTCCGTCTATGATAATGCTTAAAAAAGTTGTTAAGACAAAGTTATTAGCAGTATTTTTCGGTGTGGTAACTATTGGAATAATCGTCATTGGATACCTATTCAATGCTTTTGGCTATCTGCTTGTATAAACTTAATAAGGGTAGTGTAAAAATTTACACTACATAAGGAAAGAGGGTGTGATTATATGAATATAGCATTATATATAATTACCGTGGCATTATTATTATTCTCATATTATAAAGATAAGAAGAAGACGAAGATGGCCTTAAGAAAAGCATGGAAAGCTTTTGAAAACATTCTGCCTGAATTCTTAGTTGTTATTATATTGGTTGGTGTGCTACTTGCAGTTGTAAATCCAGAGGTCATTTCAACAATCATTGGTTCTGATTCAGGTTGGATGGGAGTTGTTCTGGCTGCAATTGTTGGAGCGGTCACCTTAATACCTGGTTTTGTTGCCTTTCCAACCGCAGCATTACTTTTGCAAGGTGGTGCAGGGTACATGCAAATAGGAGCTTTTATCTCAACTCTGATGATGGTAGGCGTTGTTACAATACCGGTTGAAATTAAATATTTTGGGAAGAAACTTACTATATACCGGAATATTTTAGCCTTTATCTTCTCATTCGTTGTAGCATATATTATTAGTTTGGTGGTGTCTTAATATGAAAAAAATATTGAAAAGATATCGAGCATTTATAGCAGTAGCAACTGGGATTTTGATATTGACCATATTCAATTATGAACTAGGAATAAAAGCGTTGAACATAACTGGATATTCATTAAAAGAAATGATTCTTGTAATACCACCTATATTTGTACTCCTTGGACTTTTAGATATATGGGTTCCAAGAGAAACAATGATCAAATATATGGGGGAAGGGTCAGGGTTGAAGGGTATTCTTTTATCCATATTTATTGGTTCTGCTGCAGCCGGACCTTTATATGGTGCATTTCCTGTAGCAGCTGTTTTTATGAAAAAAGGCGTTAAGTTCAGCAACGTTTTAATTTTTATTGGTGCATGGTCGACTACGAAAATACCGATGCTTTTGTTTGAAGTAGCTGCTTTAGGTACTAAATTTGCTGTAACAAGACTGCTTGTTGATATACCTGGAATTATAATTATAGCAGTTATTCTTGCAAAATTGGCTTCTAAAGAGGAAGTCAACAAGATATATAAGAACGCAGAAAACTTTGATTATTAAGGACTCAATTGAATTTAAGGAGGAAACCAAGTATGGCAAAGAAATGGTATCCTGTTATTGATTATCTGACATGCGTGGAGTGTGGCACGTGTGTAGCAAAGTGCTCCCATGGTGTATATGACAAAACAAAGGCCCCTTCACCTGTTGTAAAAAATCCTGAGTTATGTGTCGATCATTGTCATGGCTGTGGCAACCGTTGCCCGGTCGGTGCGATCACCTATTTGGGTGAGGACACTGGTTGGACTCCGCCAAACGGAGAGCAATTAGTGGAGGAATCCTGTTGCTCCTGCGGATGTGAAACAGCATCCGAAAAGAAAATTATTATTGAGTATCTCTATCTTGATCTTAAAACTTGTGACCGTTGCATTGGAACGGACAATGTACTTGATAAGGTCATGATGACACTTGCCCCTGCACTAAGCCTTGCTGGTTTTGAAGTAGAGTATAACAAAATCGAGATGAAAACAGCGGAAATTGCAGAACAATATCGGTTTCTTTCATCGCCTACAATCCGCGTGAACGGTCAGGATATTTGTCAATCGGTTGCAGAGAATAGCTGCGGCTGCTGTAGTGACATAAGCGGAACCGATGTTAACTGCCGGGTGTTTGAGTATAAAGGGGAATCCTATGAAGTGCCTCCGAAAGAAATGCTCGCTGAAGCTATCTTAAATGCGGTATTTGGGCAGATGGAAACCGGTTGCTCATGCGGAGAGTATGAATTACCTGAAAATCTAAAAGAATTTTATGGAGGAAAGAAAAATAAATCTAGCTGCTCTTGTGGAGGTGATTGCTGCTGATGGATAAGAAAAAACTACTTAAAGTCATAATCACCATTTGTTTGGTTCTCATTGTTGCAGGAATTTGGATGTTCAAGAATGTAAATAAAGGTTCAGATCCCATTGTGGCTCTTCCTGAGAACAAAGGGGCAGAAAACCTTGTAACACCTAAGAATGAAGAAGATTTTGTACTTGAGGCAACATCAATTGATTTAGATGCACTGAAGGAGTATAAGCTACCCATTATCATTGATTTCGGAGCCGATTCATGTATTCCATGCAAGGAAATGGCTCCTGTACTAAAAACATTAAATGCAGAAATGCAAGGTAAAGCAATAATCAAGTTTGTTGACGTATGGAAAAACGGAGAAGTTGCAAAGGATTTTCCTATTCAGGTGATTCCTACTCAGGTAATTATCAAGGCTGACGGAAAACCTTATGTGCCAAGCGATGATATACAAATTAAGTTTGATATGTATAGCCACAAGGATACAGGTGAGCATGCTTTCACAGTTCACCAAGGTGGACTGACAGAAGAGCAGATGAGGGCTATCCTTGCCGACATGGAGGTGGATGAATGACACAACTCCTAGAAGGTTTATCCGAAATAATTACCGAGAGTGGTTTGCTTGCACCTGTTCTTGCACTTTTTGCTGGAGTACTTACTTCTTTTACCCCGTGTTCTTTGTCTAGCATCCCTCTAGTCATAGGATATGTAGGGGGCACAGGTCAGCGCGATACAAAAAGAGCCTTTTGGCTATCGGTCACTTTCGCTTTGGGAGCTGCTGTTACATTTACAACGCTTGGGGTAACTGCTTCTATTGCTGGTCGTTTAATTGGTACTTCAGCATCATGGTGGTACATTATTCTTGGTGTTTTAATGTTGTTAATGGCTTTGCAGACTTGGGGAATATATGAAATTATACCTTCGAGTTATCTTATTTCTAAAAATACTAAAAAAGGCTACTTAGGTGCTTTTATTGCTGGAATTCTTGGAGGAGTTTTTTCCTCACCCTGCTCTACGCCTGTACTTATTGCTCTACTTGCTATTGTAGCCGGAAAAGGAAGCGTTTTTTGGGGAATATTATTATTGCTACTGTATTCAATTGGTCATGGCATTCTTGCAATTGTAGCTGGAACGTCTATAGGCTTTGTTCAAAAGCTTTCTTCGAGCAAAAAATATGGTAAAGTAAGCACTGTGTTGAAAATAGCGATGGGTACTTTGATATTGCTTATTGGTTTTTATATGTTTTATCTTGGGTTTTAAAATAATATTAAAAGGAGAGAATTATTATGGCATTGTTTGGTAAGAAGAGTAAAAAAGAGGAAACTAAATCTTGTTGCTGTGGTGGAAATTGTGATACTGAAAGCATGGCAAAAGCAGAAACCGCTAAATCTGAAGGTGCAGGAGTAAAGGTATTGGGAAGTGGATGTGCCAAGTGTAATCAACTTGAAGAGGCAACAAAAGCAGCCTTGGAACAACTTGGAATGGATACTACTATTGATCATGTAACTGATTTTTCACAGATTGCAGCGTATGGAGTGATGGCTACCCCTGCTCTTGTCATCGATGGAAAAGTGGTTTCCTATGGTAAGGTTCTTAAAACTGATGAGGTAGTAAAGATACTGCAAAAAGTAAGAGGCTAAATAAATATGAAATGCACTTCTGATAACCTCATCTGCAGACCTTTGCTGCGGAAGTTGTATTAAAATATGAGAAGAATAAAGTATAAAAAATAAAAGAAGTCGAGTAATCTGCTTCTTTCTCTCTATAGTAAATAATAAAAATGGATATTAGGGCTTTTATTTGAATGCACTATGGTGTATAATATGTATGTATTCGCATAAGCGAATATACAAATATTAAGGAGAGGAGTATATAGGTGGAAAATATTGTTGACATGATGAAAGCTCTGTCAGACGAAACTAGATTGAGAATTATAAATTTACTTTATACTAAAGATCTTTGTGTCTGTGATATTGTTGAGACATTAGGCATAACACAGACTAAAGCATCAAGACACTTGAAATATTTAAAAAATGCAGGTCTTGTAGAGGACCGAAAACAAGCTCAGTGGGTGTACTATTCAGTTGTACGGAACACAAATAATAAGTTTTTAGATAGCCTTATACATGAAAATATTCGCTCAAAAGAATCGTTTAAATCTGACCTGAGCAATCTTGAGGCTTGGATTATAAGAAAAGATATAGAGTGTTATTAGTAGAGCTAAAAAAATATTCAGAAAGAAGGTAAATGTATGAGTAATGAAAAGACACAAGGAATAGGATTCTTTGAAAAATATCTAACTATATGGGTAGCATTATGCATGATTGCAGGTGTACTTATTGGTAAATTTTTGCCTGGAATCCCTGCTTTTTTAGGCCAATTTGAATATGCAGAAGTATCTATCCCAATTGCTATTCTTATATGGCTTATGATTTACCCAATGATGCTAAAGGTTGATTTTCAAAGCATCAAGAATGTAGGTAAAAATCCTAAAGGACTTTTTGTCACATGGATAACTAACTGGTTGATAAAACCCTTTACCATGTTCGGTATTGCATGGCTGTTTTTCTATGTGATATTTAAAGCGTTTATCCCAGCTGAACTGGCAAAGGATTATCTTGCAGGAGCAATTCTTCTTGGGGCTGCTCCATGTACGGCGATGGTATTTGTATGGAGCCATTTGACAAAAGGAAATGCAGCTTATACTGTGGTGCAAGTGGCAACAAATGATCTTATTATTCTTGTAGCCTTTACGCCTATAGTAGCGTTTCTCTTGGGTGTTAGTGGTGTGCAGATTCCATGGGATACCCTTATCCTTTCTGTAGTATTGTTTGTTGTGATTCCTTTAGCTGGTGGAGTAATTACTCGTAACTATATCACGAACAAGAGAGGGTTCGAATACTTTGAAAAGAGTTTCATACCAAAATTCGGAAATATCACCATCATAGGTTTATTGCTGACTTTAGTAATTATTTTTTCATTTCAGGGCGATGTAATTCTGAATAATCCATTACACATTGTTTTAATTGCTATACCATTGATTATCCAGACTTTCCTAATATTCTTCATCGCTTATCTGGCAAGTAAAACTTTAAAGCTACCACATAATGTAGCGGCTCCTGCTGGTATGATTGGTGCTTCAAACTTCTTTGAATTGGCTGTTGCTGTAGCTATTGCACTTTTCGGAACCCAAAGTCCGGTTGCATTAGCGACCATTGTAGGTGTACTTGTTGAAGTACCAGTCATGTTGATTCTGGTTAAAATAGCAAATAATACAAAGCACTGGTTTCCAAAGCCAGATGCAAAATAAAGGAGGAAAAATTATGAGTGATACTAAAACAAAGGTAGCATTTATATGCGTCCATAACTCTTGTAGATCTCAAATAGCAGAAGCTCTTGGTAAACACTTTGCGAGTGACGTATTTGAAAGTTATTCTGCCGGTACTGAAACCAAACCTCAAATCAATCAAGATGCAGTTAGGCTTATGAAAGAGATATATAATATAGATATGGAATTAACCCAACGTTCTAAGCTACTTGATGAAATCCCTCCAGTAGATATCGTTGTTACGATGGGGTGCAATGTGGAATGCCCATATCTGCCATGTAAGCACCGCGAGGATTGGGGACTTGATGATCCTACCGGAAAGAGTGATGAGGAATTTAAAAAAGTAATATCTACAATAGAGACAAAGATTAAAGAACTAAAAGAAAGACTAAAATCATAATGATTATAAACGCCAATTGCAAGTATAGTAATTGGCGTTTTAAAGGTTAGTATTGTCTAAAAATAGCTATTATTAATGCACATAATATGTAAGAAAGAATTGAATGGGAGGTCAAAATTTGAATAAATGCTGCTATGAAAGCTCAAGCAAATCTTCATGTGAGTTGGAAAATAAATTGTGTCCGGTTTGCGGAATCAAGGGTACTTATGTAAAAAATATTACAGTAAAACATATAGTAAGTGATGAGTTGATAGAACAAATTGGTGACTACGATTATTATTTATGTATGAATGAAGAATGTGATATTACTTACTATAATAGGAAAGCTAATCTCAAGTTTAATAAACAACAGGTTAAAGTCCCA
>JASKJZ010000131.1 GCA_030154385.1 Clostridiales bacterium | reverse complement strand
TATGCTTGATTGATTTTCTACTAAATAATGCCTCTGAAAACGAATTTCCATTGTATTGATAATCGTTTGTCTGGTTTATTTTGTATTTGGGTTGAAAAAATTCCTCTCCCATAATAAATTCCGGAAGATTTTCCACCTCCGACACAAAGCGTTCCACACCTCCGGTATGATCATAATGTCCATGGCTTAATATGCAGTAATCAAGCGTATTCAAATTGATTCCTAAGGCTTTCGCATTCTCAATAAAAGCCCCACTTTGTCCCGTGTCGAACAAAATCTTTTTCCCATCCGCTTCTACATATATGGACAGACCATGCTCAAAGCGCAGCGTTCCATTGTCATCGCTCTGATTTTCAATTAAGGTTGTTATTTGCAACTCCATTTCATCTCCACCTATACATTTTTTCATATCATACAACAAAAGATCTACTCATTGCAATGCCCCTCATGGACATGTTCTCTACACACACTTCCTGTTGATTGTAATTCTCCTGCAAGAAAGCGTCTCACCACTTCATCCGTGTTACCACTAGCGCCAACAACCACTTCGATTCCATTATCCCCAAAAAGTGCCTGAGCTGTCTCTCCCATTCCCCCTGCAATGATTACATCCGTCATTTGCTCTTTTAAGAATACTGGTAAAAACCCTGGCTTATGTCCTGGGTTTTGTACAAAACTTTTTTCTTTCACCTGCAAATCATCAATATCATATAGCGTAAATCCCTCACAATGTCCAAAATGTTCGCTCACCATCATACCTTCACTTGCTACTGCTACTCTCATATCAACTTCTCCTTTTGCTTTGATTTTATTTTCTCTCACATTTCCGATTAATTTCTTGTTTCATACAATTCCACATTGCTTCAATTGCTTTCCTTGCTGTACTGCCATAAAATTGTGTAATGGGCTTTAATGTATTTACTGCTTCCATTACCATCGGATCAAAGGGAATCTTTCCCACAATTTGAACCTGCATTTCTTTTGCAAACATTTCCATTTGTTCGGTCATCCCAGGATTTACATCAAACTTATTTACACAAATCATAACAGATGTATCAAAATGTTTCGTTAGTTCAAATATTCTCCTTAAATCCGCTAAGCCAGACTGTGTCGGTTCTGTTACAATAAGGGTAATATCGTTATTTGCGATGGATGCCATCACGCTGCATCCAATACCAGGTGATCCATCTATCAGCTGAATACTTCTGTTATCTGCAAATTGCGCTGCATTCTTTCTTAACTTTGTTACAAGCTTTCCTGAACCATCACTTCCAATTTCCATCCTAGCTCTTGATAATATACCGGTTTTATTTTCTGTAAGATACACATCCGCCGTTTTTTCCTCCTCCAGTTGGATTGCGTGTTGCGGACAGACCAGCACACAGGCTCCACAGCCTTCACAAAGAAGTGGGTCAATTCTTAAATTCTGAATCGCACCAAACCTGCAAACCATTTTGCAGCTCTCACACTTAGTACAAACACTTTCGTCAATCCATGCCCTTTTACTTCCAAAAAAAGACTCCCGTTCCCTATCCACACCATGATAGAATAGATACAAATTAGGCGCATCTACATCACAATCAACCTGAATTCCTACTTCTATCAACTCAGATAATGCCGCAACCACCGTTGTCTTACCGGTTCCACCTTTACCACTCAATACAGATATTACCATCCAAAGGCCTCCTTTACACGAACGGCCAATTCTTCAAATATTTCGTGATAGTGCTTGCTTTCGCATAACATTTTTCCATTTGAATAAAGAATTGCTGCTTCTTTACTATAGGGAATGACACCAAGGAGCAAAATTCCTTCCTCCTTACAATATGCCTTTATCTGATTGCAGGCACCATCGTCTTTGTTGATAATCACTCCATAGGGAACTTGAAACGTCTGCACAAGGGAAACTGCCATTTTAAGGTCGTGAAGTCCAAACTTTGAGGGCTCTGTTACAAAAATTGCCGCATCTGCCGCTTGGAGCGAGGCCACAACGTTACAAGAAGTACCCGGCGGACAATCAATCAAATGATCATGCTCCAATGCTCCCTTTAATAGCTTGCGAATGACAGGCACTGCCATTGGTTCCCCAACCTCTAATACGCCGCTAAGACAAGCAATATTTCCTGCCATCCCCTGCTCTACGATCCCAATCGAACGAGTTTGATAGGAGAGTGCCTTGAACTTACAGACGAATTGACAAGCACCGCAGGAATGGCACAGCTTTTGAAAAACCACAATCTCATCTCCTGCTTTAGCAAGCGCATGAAACTGACAGTTCTTAGCACAGGCTCCACAAAGCGTACAGACATTCTGATCTATAACGGGATATTCGGCCTCCACCTCCTCTACCTTTTGAATTTGTGGTTTTAAAAAAAGAAAACCATTGGGTTCTTCCACATCGCAATCAATATAGCGAACTCCCATTGTTCTTGCGAGGTTTGTGGAAACAGTTGTCTTACCCGTTCCACCCTTTCCACTTAATACTGCTATGTTCATTCCTATCTCCCTTTGCCTTTAATGCAGGCCATGATGCCCACCTGTTGCAAAATCAATCTTTGCCAGCTTTTTTTCTTGAAACCGCTCCACTACCTGCTGCACTGGAAGTTCTTCACATCGAAACGACGAAACTTGGGCCTTTTTTAATAATTCAAATGCATTCTGCCCCAAATTACCTGTAATAACAACACTGACTTTTTCTTCGATCACCTGACTAGCAGCCGCAATCCCAGCCCCTCCTTCTGCAGATACACCTTGGTTTTCAATTACCGTATATTGTTTTGTTTTAGTATCAAAGATCTGAAAGAAATCACATCTTCCAAATCTTCTATCCAGCAAATCTCCTAAATCTTTCCCACTTGATGATATTGCAACTTTCATAAAAAATCCCTCCTTTTATTATGAGCATATGCCCTTTATTATAGTACTACAAGATTGCATTATTGTCAAATGCCCATAATAAAAAAATTCAAAGAACCAATTATGTCCTTTGAATTTTTTAAATTTATTATTCTATTTTATGTCAATCAACGCAAGTTTTTGTTCAAATATCTTTTGAGCAGTAATCGGAAGACTTCGGACATGCACCCCAAACGCATTATAAACTGCCGCTGCAATCGCAGGCGGAGGTGTATTAATCACGACTTCACCAATGGATTTTGCACCAAATGGATGGGTTGGTTCATAGCTTTCTTGAAAAGCAACACGAATCTGACCAAAATCCAGCTTGGTAGGCATTTTATATGTCAGAAAGGAATCATTCAGCATTTTTCCATTCTCGTTGTAGGTGATGTCCTCATACAGAGCCATTCCAATTCCTTGTGCGATGCCCCCCTCAACCTGAATCGTTGTTAAATTCGGATTAATTCTTGTACCGCAATCGGCGACTGCAACATAGTCGACGAGCTTTACTTCCATCGTTTCTTCATCTGCTTCAATTTCTGCAAAACCTGCGATAAAAGGAGGCGGAGAACCTGGAGAGGTGACACTGGCAAAACCCGTAAGTGGTTGTTTCGTAAGCTCTGAAATACAAATGGTCTTTTTACCGATAACACATGTTCCTTGAATCGATAACTCCTCTTTTGATTCCTCCGGATATTGTTTCCGATATAAATCAAAAATCTGATTCTTTAAATCGTCACAAGCCTTCGAAAGTGCAATTCCAGTCAAATAGGTAGAGGAAGAAGCATAGGATCCTGAATCAAAAGGGGATCGATCCGTATCAACCGAATCAACGGTTATCCTTTCAATTGGACATTGAAAGGAGGAGGCTAACATCTGAAGCAATACGGTATCACAGGCCTGTCCCATATCCGTTGCACCCGTCATCAGCTTATAACTATCCTTTTCAAATATGACTTTTATCTGAGCTTCGTCAATCAGTGAAATCGAAGAACCCTGCATCGTAACCGCCATTCCGACGGCTCTCTTTTTCCCATCTTTATAATAGAAGGGAAATTTCTCTTCCCAGCCAATCATCTTTTTCCCCTCTATAATACAGGCGTCAAGCTTACAGCTTTGAAGCAATTCATTATAGTAGGCAGGAAGAATTTCCCCCTCCTCCAAAAGATTTTTAAGGCGCAGCTTTGTCGGATCTATTTCTAAAATTGTAGCCAGTTCATTGACACAAGACTCGACTGCAAAGCATCCTTGGGTTGCCCCATATCCACGAAATGCTCCTGCGCTTGCTGTATTGGTGTAGACCACCTGATACTGAAATTTGAAGGCCTTTGCTTTGTTATAGATTGGAATTGTTTTATGTGCCGATAACCCTACGGTAGTAGAAGCGTGTTCTCCATAAGCACCAGTATTGGATAAGGTATCAACGGTTATCCCTAAAATCTCACCACTATAGGTTGCACCTATTTTTACCGTAATACGCATCTGATGACGACTTGTAGAAGCCCCAAGAACTTCCTTTCTCGAATAATACATTCTTGCAGGACGTTTCGTTTTCAGCGTTACGAGTGCAGGAAAAAATTCAGATACTAAGGTCTGCTTTGCGCCAAAACCACCTCCTACACTTGGTTTTACCACTCGAATTTGCTCTTCATTTAGACCAAATGCATGTGCGACATGTCTTCGAATATGAAATGGAATCTGAGTGGAAGTAACGACCACAAGTCTATCATCCTCATCCAAATAAGTGAATGTCTTAAATGGCTCTAGCATTCCCTGATTGTTCGCTTTCGTATAATAGGTTCTCTCTAGTACGACGTCGGATTTTTCAAATTCTGCTTCGACATCCCCATGCGCCTCAAAACCACTTGCGCAAATATTTCGCTTATAATCATTTCCAATCGCAAAATTTGTATGATAATCCTCGTGATTATGTACAATAACGGCATTGTCGGCTGCGGCCTCAAAATCCAGTACACTCTCTAAAATCTCATATTCAACCCGAATCAGCTTGATTGCTTTGTCAACAGCCTGTTCGGTCTCTCCTGCAACAATGCATACCTCATCCCCAACATACCGAACCGTTTGATCCAAAATCAATCGGTCGTATGGACTTGGTTCTGGATACGTCTGCCCTGCTCTACTATGTCGAATACTTGGAACATCCTCATAGGTGTAAATACCTACAACCCCTGGCACCTTTGATGCAATGGTCTTATGAATGGATACGATTTTTGCATGAGCGTGAAGACTTCTAAGGATTTTTACAATCAACGCATCCTCCCTACAGATATCCTCTGTATAGATCGGTTTTCCACTCGTGATTGCGTACGAATCCACTTTTTTTACACTCGTTCCTACCCCACTCAACATTTTGACACCTCTAAATATTTCTTTATTGCACGAAGCTGTCCCATATATCCAGTACATCTACATAGATTTCCTGCCAAATAAGCTTTTATTTCATCCTCACTCGGATTTGGTATCTCTCTTTTTAGTGCGATTGCTGCCATCATAAAGCCAGGAGTACAATACCCACACTGGTCTGCTCCTTCCTCAGCAATAAACGCTCCTAGTATGTCTGTTTCTTCTTGTAAGCCCTCTAACGTTTTAATCTCTTTTCCATTCACACTTGCCGCAAGAGACGAGCAAGATAATACGACTTTGCCGTTTACAAGCACGGAGCACGCACCGCAGTTTGAAGTTTCACAGCCTCTTTTTACGCTTTTGTAACCAAGTCTTCGGAGAAAATCAATTAGAAATTCCCCTGCTGCAATCTCTTCTTGGTATTCTTGATCATTTATTTTAACCGTTAATAACATAGTGATTCCCATCCTCTTTTCAAAAGTGTCTGTGCCAAATACCTTCGGTAACTCTCTGATGCTGCACCGTTTGATTCAAAGGCTGCTTCTGCAAGCAATTTTTCACCTACTGCATCACAAAATCCTTCCTTTTGTAACGCCGCGCTCGTTTCTTTTAACAAGGTGGCTCCTTTTGGCCTTGCCGCGCAAACCACTTTATATTCATTTTTGCATTTTGAAAGACCCATAATGAGAAAGGGCAAATCGGTTCCTGATTTTCTTTGAGCATAATATTTTACTTGAACCGTTTCTTTTTTAATAATCACCTTTGTAATTATTTCCTTTGTCCGGGTTCGATTCACATACTGCTCAAGTGGAATTCTTTCACTTCCATTGATTTCGATTTCGGTGTCAAGCAACAATAGCGTGCTTACAGTATCCGAAAATCCAAATCTTGAATAGATGGATGCTCCGATTGTTGCTGTATTCCGAAGCTGTACTCCGACAATATGCTCATAGGCCTCTGCAATATGCGGGAAATATTTTTTTATGGTCTGATTGCGTTCAATTTCTCTTAGTGGCGTTGTTCCGCCGATTTGGATTTCATTTTCCGTTTCCAAAATATAGTTTAAATCTAATAAATCGAGCGACACTGCATTTATGATCTGCTTATTTTGCTTCATCCAATGATTTCCACCGATTAAACGATTTCTTTTTACGCTTAATAGTGCTACCGCTTCTTCTAACGTCTCGGGGATTAAAAATTCTTTTACGTTCATTCTTCACTTCCTAAAAAATTATGAGTTTCGCGTTTACGAATATTCGTTGCCAACTCGCATATCATATCATAATAATTTTTTTAAAGAAATAAAAAAATTCGATTTTTTCGCTTTTTAACGAAATATAATGAATCGGATAAGCACCTCTAATAAAGCTTTTCCTGTATAAGCCAGCAATTTTTTTCTGGATATCTTGATGCTGCAAGAAAAAACGCTTCCTTCCTTACGTTATTCCATTCTTTTTTTGAAAAATGCATTTTGTATAGTGTATAGGTAAGCGTGCATTCCATTTTTGTGTTAACAGTTTGCTCCTATCCAATGGTAATATACACTTTTCGGACAAAAATCAATACCGATGTCATATACAGCTTTATATCTCACAAATTGGAAGAAATGCCAGATTATAATTGCATTTCCCAAAATTAATGATACCGCCATTTCCTTACTAAAAAAGGCACGCTTCATTTCTGTTTTAAAGAGTATTTTCATATGGTAATCCCTACTTTATCTTAAGTTTTATACAAGCAATATTTTCTGGTACCGTTTGTCCACCTGCTATATTTATATAGATGATATAGCCAAAC
>JASKJZ010000130.1 GCA_030154385.1 Clostridiales bacterium | reverse complement strand
CATCTCCAGCCTCAATAAAGTGGCTAAAGTGCCATAAGCAGTTTGCTGTTTTTTGTTCCAGTAATTTTTTTTGCTTGGTATCGTATAGAAACGGAGCCTCACAAAAGTTTCCAACATGATTTGGTCCACTTTCTTCATTTAAAAGTAAATTCCAATCATAAAATGCGCACATACCCTGATTAAAATTTCCAATGATGTCATGCGCATATTTGGTTACATGGTTTCCAGCTTCCTCTTTGGAATATTTGCAATATTCAATACATGCCTCTGACAAAATCATCTTTTTATCTGGAAAACATTCCCGCAGCATACCAAGCGCCTCAAAATGATCGCCACTGTACCAGTGAAACGCAACTCCTTGTATCAAATCCTTGGTATCCGGCCCGATGCTTTCCATTGCACGTTCCAATATCCGTTCCTTATTATGATCCCAGATAAATACTTCGACAAAAGAAAGCGCATGCCTTTTCATGGCTGGCGCCAGATAGTCTCTTAAAAAGAGAGCTTCTTCTTTTGCCGTAAAGATACAAGAGTCCCAGGCTTGAACCGCCTTTGGTTCATTTTGTATACTGAGTCTTTTGACCTCATACCCTCGTCTTGTAAATTCTTTGATATAATGGCAGATATACTCGGCCCAAAGCGGATAATACTGCTCCATTAAGATACCGCCATGATTTCTTTCTTGATTGGATTTCATAAAGGCTGGAGGACTCCATGGTGTAAGCATAATTGAAAGCTTTCCCCCATAGGCTTTTTGTGCATCCTCTAGCATCGGAAGGATATATTGTTCCACACGCGAAAAATCAAAATTACTCCAATCCCCCTTTGGATCCTCGGACAGAGCCTCATAGTGTCCAAGTGAAAAGTCGCAGCTATCAATGGATATGCGCACCATCTGATATTTCATATGCTCCTTGGAAAAATAACGCTGCATCAGTCCTTTTTTATCCGTCTCATTCATCTGCTGATACACATAAGCGGCAGCCTCCGTTATGGCTCCTCCAAACCCTTCAAATGTCTGATAGGTAATGGTTGGATATAAGTTAATTACTTCATTTTCCTCTCCTTCATCTGGCAAAAATATAAGCTCACCCACCTCCTCGCCATCTTGACTTGTCTGGTAATATTTTGCATTCATTCCATTTCCCTTCCTTTCTTATACTCAGAGGGTGACATCCCAATAATCTTTTTAAACACCTTCGAAAAATATTTTTCATCCCGAAATCCAACCTTGAACGCGATTTCATAGGTTTTAAAGTAGTTCTGCTTTAAATACGCGCAGGCATGCTGAATGCGTATCTCATTTAGATAATCCACAAATCCGCACCCAAGAGACTGCGTAAATAATGTAGACAAATATCCTGGTGTAATCCCAATCTGGTCAGACACCGATTGTAAGGTCAGATTATTAAAATATTGTTCCTCCATATACTCTCTAGCTTGTTCGACGAGCCCATTTTTTACTTCCTCTTTTGACAGCCCTTCCTCCTTTTCGTTTCCTTCGATTTCATCTGCCAATGCGTGGATTTTATGTAAAATATCGGAAGACCTACTAGGCTTTAGCAAATAGTCCTTCGCACCAAACCGTACTGCTTGCTGTGCATAGGCAAACTCATCATATCCGCTTAGTATAATTGTTTTTGGGAGAATGCCTGATTTTTTTGCCTCCCGCATGACCTCCAACCCATTTTTTATTGGCATTTGTACATCCATTAGCATAATATCTGGTTTATGGCGGAAAATGATATCCATGGCCTCCTCCCCATTTTGGGCCAGATAAATCCGTTCAAACCGATCGGTATGCAATTTGATGTATTTTGCAATTCCGTTACGAATCACATCTTCATCATCTGCAATCAAAAGCTTGATGCACATGCTCACACCCCTTCCTTTTTCGATAAAGGCAGCATTATAATAATCTTTGTCCCTTTTCCTTCTTCACTTTTTATCTCCAACTGAAATTCATTCTGATACCGAAGTTCCAATCGCTCTCTTACATTCTTAATAGCATAGCTTACAATTCTTTGCCCTGAATAACGTTTTGGATCTTCTTTAAAAATGCCCTCTACCTGTTCCTTTGTCATTCCAGCGCCATTATCCGAAATACAGAACTTCATAAATCCCCCTTCTTTGCCTCCCGTAATTTCGACAAAACCAGGGGTGCCGATTTTTTCAAATCCGTGTACAATCGCATTTTCCACAAAGGGCTGTAAGACCAGCTTTGGAATATCCTCAAATAGAATTTCCTCCGAGACTGCTATCTGATAGTCTAAGCGTTTGGTAAACCTCATTTTTTGGATGTGAAGATAGGTTCGAATCAGCTCAATCTCTTCTTTTACACTAATCACACCTCTTCCCTGGCCCAAAATCTGACGAAATAAATTGGAAAGCTCCAAAATATCCTCCGCGATTTCTTCATTGTCTGCCTCTTGTGCCCGCCAATAAAGGGAATCCAATGTGTTATAAAGAAAATGTGGATTTATCTGCGCTTGCAGCGCGGTAAGCTCACTTTGCTTTTCCTTTAGTTCCATTACATAGTTCGTATCAATTAAGCTTTTAATCGCGACCACCATCTTATTAAAGCCTTCTGCTACTTCACCCATTTCATCCTGCGTCGAAACTTCTATTTTCTGGGTAAAATCCCCCATCTTAAAATCCTCCATTGCCATACAAAGCCGCTTCAATGGCTTAGAAATAATATTCGACACAAAAATCAAAATTGGAAGCAGTCCTACTAAAAACCCAAGCAAAAGAGCAACCGGGCCATAAGCAATCTGTAAAAACTGTGCTCCTAACTCCTCTTTTGGAACAATCTTATAGACGACAAAACTTTCTTTTTTCTTTTGACTAACAAAAATATCACTCTTTCGATAGGAAAAATGCTGTGTTTTTTTATTTTTATGAAAGATAGGGAAGCTTTGCTCCTTAAGAAACTGCAAGATCTCTTTATCGACCATCCCGTAAGACAATAAAAGACTTCCTTCTGGTCCAAAAACAACAATTCCTTCCCGATCACTGGATACTGCATTCTCACATAAATTCATAAACTCATCGCTGGAAGCTCCGATTACCAGATATCCAAGTGCATTTTTCTTGGAAAGATCATATATTTCGCGGTACAAAACAATCTTATCACCACGATTTGCTTCGTAGGTATCGCTATTTTTTTTATTTACATAGCGCCATAATACGTTACCCTTTTCTTTTACTGCCTTTTGGTATATTTTTGTTTCCCTTACCATTTGGATGCTTCCCAAATAGGAGGTGGCGTCAATGCAGCGAAGATAGGGCGTCACCCCATTTTCTGGATAAATGGCAATCGTCTTAATATATCCCTTTAAGGCAACCATATCCTGAAGCATTTCCATTGGAGCTTTATGTACCCAAAGCTGTGTATCTTGATTAAGCTTTTGTACTTGATTGGAAGTAAGAATTTTTGATATCTCATTATTAATGCAAATATAGGTACAGATATCCATCATATCACTTTGGAGACCTTCCATACTGTCGGAAAGGCCTTGTACGGTCTGCGTCCTGGTTACATTCATTTCCCGAACGGTATCTTTGTAATTTTTTATAAATAAAATAACACTTATGATAAGCAAAACCGGCGTAATACAAAGATAGCTATAAAAAATCAACTTCTTCTTAATACTTAACCTTGAAACCCAGCCCTTTAGCCTTTGCATATCGTACCTCACTAAAAATTTCTTCTACGTTCATTCTATCCTTTGACTGCTCCCATTGCAACTCCCTTTGTAATATGTTTATTCAGTAAAATATAGACTAAAACCGCTGGTGCTGCCGTGAGTGCCATGACCGCAAATTGTACTGCATAATTAGAAGAATATTGTCCTGTAAATTCTAATACCGAAAAGGGAAGTGTCTTCCATTTGGGAGAGCTAAGATATGTACTTGCCATCATAAACTCATTCCAGTTATTTAAAAAGGTCATAATCGCAACCGTTGCTATGGATGGCTTTAAAAGTGGCGTCAGAACCGAAAAAATAATACGATAAATGCCGCAGCCATCGACTACCGCGGCCTCTTCCAGTTCAACTGGTAGGGCCTCGATAAATCCCGTCATTAAAAAAAGTGCCTGCGGAAGTGAAAAGGCGATATAGGGAATTAAAAGTGCCCATATGGTGTCGGTAAGTCCAATCGCGTTGTAAATTTTATAATTTGGGAGCAAAGTTGCATGGATTGGTATCATCATCCCTACTAAAAGAAGGGTCTTTACAAATCCGCTGAGCTTCCATTCCATCCTTTTGCATGCAAAGGCCGCCATAATGGAAATCACAACAACGAAAAGAACCGCTAATGTATTAATTAGTACACTATTTTTCAAATATAAAAGAAAGTGCCCATCCACAAAGGCTTTTACATAATTTCCCCACTGTATTTTTTTTGGCAGAATCAAAAGACCGCTGGTAAACATCTCATTACTGCTAGCAAGCGAAAAATCAATCAGCCAGATTAAAGGAAATACCTGAACAAGTGCCACAATCATTAAAATGATCCACAAAGCAGCCCTTGCGAATGGATTTTTATTTTGTTCCGTTTGCATTTTATTGCCTCCTCTATGCTTCCTTTTTTTCGGTAAATATAAGATTAAGTCCCACCGTCACCAATAGACATATCACAATGAACACGACGCCGATTGCATTTCCATATCCATATCGAAATGCTTTAAAGGCTTGTTGATACAAGTAATTTGCTGCAAACTGAGTGCTGTTTCCAGGTCCCCCGTTGGTGAGCAAATAAACGGTTTCCATCTGTTTTAGGGCCGAAATGATAGCCATCGTAACATTAATTTGAATCACTGGCTTCATAAGCGGCAGCGTAATACGAAAAAAGGTCGTCCTTTGATTGGCACCGTCAATTGCGGAGGCTTCATAAAGAACCGGATCAATATTTTTAATTCCCGTATAATAAATCAACATTCCCCAACCAAAGCCGTGCCAAATCAAAACAATCAATACGGACCAGATGGCAAGATCCTGACTGAACCAATTTATCTTATTTTGAACGCCAAATATCTGCAGCACATGGTGTAAAAGTCCAAAGTCGGGATTGTATATAAACTTCCATAAGTAAGCAATGACTGCTACAGAAATAACATTGGGTATAAAATATACACACCGAAAAAATCCCTCCGCTTTCCCTTGCAGCTTATCTAAGACCGCTGCTACTACAAGTGCGATTGGGTGCTGGATAAAAATAAAGCCGAGTGCAAGCAAGAAAGAGTTTAATAAGGAACGAAAAAAAGCCTCATCCGATAGCAAAGCTTTATAATTTTCAATTCCAGTAAAGGTTGCCTTTCCCATGCCAGAATAATCGGTACAGCCATAATATACACTAAGGCATATCGGTGCCAAAATAGCAAACACAAACACCAAAAGCCCTGGCAATATGAGGCTTGTAATAACCAATTTATTTCGATACAATCTTTTCATGTCATCCTCCTATTGGGCAATATTTTGAAAAAAATGTGGCTGTCGCAAAAAAACGATAACCACATTTTCTTCATGACAAAACTATTTGCAAGCTTCCCCAATTGTACTTAAAAAGTCATCTACGCTTTTCGTTCCATTGCATACGCTTTGTATTTCACTTTCCATTGCTGTCTTAAATACCGATGGTCCACAATCGTTAATTGGTGTCCCTGAAACACTGGTCGCGGTTTGCAAAATTCCAGTAAATTGCTTTTGTAATTCCGTTTCATTTCCTGTCATATATGCACTTTGATCTTGTGCGGACATACCTACGCCATTTTCCCATCCATATTTTGAAAGCTTATCTGGTTGGTACATATAATTTAAGAATTTGATTGCTTCTTCATTTTGATCGGAATGCGCGTATACTGCATATCCACCGCCATTCCATGCTGCTATATCCGTCTGACTTCCTTTTCCATCTGCAACAACTGGCATAGTAAAGGCACGAATATTCGTTCGAACATCCTCACTGATGTCTTGATTTAATGCCATAGAAGCTTCCCAGCTACCCATATAGAACATAGCAGCCTGTCCGTTGGTGAATAAATTCATTGCCGTTCCATAATCCTGTGAATCATATCCTACTTGGAATAATCCTGATTGTGCAGTCTTTGCTAAGAGATTCGTGGCTTCCACAAATGCAGGATCGGTAAAATCTGCGTTTGCAATTGCATTCGCTACGATATCCTTACTATTTCCATTTACCCGAACCAAAAGATCCGTCAAATAGATTGCAAGTGGCCATCCGTCTCCACCATCCATTGCAACAGGAACAATACCTGCATCGTTAATTTTTTGTCCCAGTGCGAGCAGTTCATCATAGGTTTTTGGTACTTCCCATCCATTGTCATCGAACATTTTTTGATTGTAATAAAAGGCCATGACATCCGTATTTCTTGGAAGGCCGTATAACGTTCCATCTCGTTTAAAGCCTTCTAGTGAACCTGGAACAAATTTATAATCTTGATAATCTGCTTCATTAAGTGGTTCTAATATACCTGCCTCAAGCACTTCATCTAGGAAGGAAGGCTGTCCCCATATACTCACAATATCCGGCATACCATTCATTGCATATGCCTTAAATTTTGTTTTATAAGCCTCTTCGTCCAGTGCTTCTACTTTAATTGTAACATTTGGATTCTCTGCCATGTATTCATCGATTATTTTTTGCTCCACGAGTCCTTGACCATTCTTTCGATCTGGCAGATTCGAAAATACGGTCAGGGTAATTGGTTCTGCTTGTGCCTCAACTGATGTATCGCTTGCTTCCTCTTGTTTTGGCTGCGAAGCGTTCGTATCGGTAGCCGTCGTATCCTTGCTTTTACAGCCCGTAAACAAGCTTGCTGCCATACATAATGCTAACACCCCTGTAAGAAATTTCTTTTTCATTGAAAATCCTCCCTTTTGCTTTTCTTTTTTGATATGTTCTGAGTTTATCATGAAAAATTGACTCATTACAGATGGTAAATTTTTAAAATAGTGTATTATTTGTGAATATAAAGCAATAAAAAAGAAATTGCATCTACAAGTTCTTCAAATGTACGTAGGTTGTTTCTTCTATAATAATAGCTTAGAATCTCTAT
>JASKJZ010000129.1 GCA_030154385.1 Clostridiales bacterium | reverse complement strand
AGGGGGAAATTTCAGTAGTATTCGGATTAAAATGATCGGCTCTTTTCTTATTCCAGTTCTATTACTTGTCATGTTGGGCTTTGTAGCTTACTCTCAAGCCAAATCCGGCATTATTAATAATTATGAATCCTCTACTCTTACAAGCTTAAAAATGCTATCGAATTACTACACACTCGGACTGGATTCTCTCACTACAAAAATCATCCAGGTTCAAAACAATGAAAATTTAGAAAAGTACTATTCTGGTTACTATCAAGGCAGCGATGAAGAGAAAAAAAGCTTCCAAGAAGTAAAAAACCTCATCAGCTCCTTTGGCGTCTCGGACAAGGTTCTAAATAGCGTATATGTATTCGGAACCTATGGGACAGGTCTTTCTACCTATGGACTCCTTCCAGATAATTTATATCAGGATTTTTTGGACTCGGAGGAGGGAAAAAAGATACCAGATCTTAGTACGAATAATTACTGGGCCGGTTATCACAAGGTGCTGGATAAGGCAGTGGGTACTACCGAAGACACGCATAGCATTTCCTTATATAAAAATCTAAACAATCTGGACCATAAATCCATTGGCTATATTGTATTTGATGTTAACTTGGATTTTATTAAAAATGGCATCTCAGAAATCAACCAGACCTTCGGAGGCGGCAGTATTACGGGATTTATCAGTGCAGATGGAAGAGAGCTTTTGTGCGGAGACTACAAAGATACATTTTCTTTTTCATCACAAGGATTCTACCAGGATTCCACCACCAGCGAGCTTGATAGTCTGAGCAAATACATAACCTTAAACGGAACCTCTTATATGTATCTCTACTCCCGACTCCCAGGAATCAATGCTGCAATCTGTTCCTTAATACCAAAAAATAATATCACCAAACAAGCCGAAAAAGTACGCACCATCACCATACTTTTTGTTATCATTGCAAGTATCATCGCTGTCATCATTGGTACCTCCATGTCATCATTGATTGGACGATTGATTGAAAAAACCAATTCCACTCTTTCAAAAGCTGCAAATGGAGATCTAACTGTCTCCCTTCATTTTAAACGAAAAGATGAATTTTTCACTCTCAGCCAAAGCTTGACCCATATGATTGCCAGTATCAAGCAGCTGATAAAAAAAGCTTTGAATATTAACACAGAAGTGGTAGCCTCTGCAAATGAAGTGGAACAAAGTGCAACTCTTTTACTAGAAGCCACAGGTCAGATTAATTCATCGGTCGATGAAATCAATTTGGGCCTAACACAGCAAGCGGAAGACTCCAGCGAAGCCCTAAGTCAAATGGAAGCCCTCGCTTTGCAGATAGACACCATCAATACGGGAACCGATAAAATCGAAAATTTTGTCCATTCTACAAGAAGCGTTGTAGATGCAGGGTTTAAAATTACACAAGAGCTTGCCTCGAAATCCAAGGATACTTCCGCCATAACAAAAACCGTAATAGAAGATATCGAATACCTTGCGAGTGAATGTTTATCCATCAGTAGTATTATCGACACCATTGATGGAATCTCCGAACAAACAAATCTGCTCTCACTGAATGCTTCCATTGAAGCCGCAAGAGCAGGTGATTTTGGGAAGGGATTTTCTGTCGTCGCCGATGAAATCCGAAAATTGGCCGAACAATCCCAATTATCCGCCAATCAAATTGGAAGTATTGTAACAAGAATTCAAATACAGACAAATAAGACAGTGGATACTGCTAAGACCTCGGAAAGCATTTTTACTTCACAAGAAGAAATCATAACAAATACCATTCAAGTCTTCTCTGAAATTAATAAACAGGTGGATCAATTATTTGAACATATCCATTTGCTCTCTACTGGTATCCAAAGCATTGAATGTGCAAAAAACGATACCCTCGGTGCAATTCAAAGTATCTCTGCAATATCCGAGCAAACCGCCGCTGCTGCACAGGAACTGTCCGTAACAGCAGAGGATCAATATAACGCCGTACGTATTTTAAGTGAAGCTGCCAAAAAGCTAAAGGAAGATGCCAAAAACCTAAGTGAAGCCGTTCATATCTTCCGCATTGAATAGAACCTAAAACATCCATCCTGTTAACAAAACACTTGCAACAATTCCAGCAAAAGTGGCAAAAAGTGCGCCAGAAAGTGTATAGCGGCTTTTTGTCACTTTTGCCGTCATAAAATAAAGAGACATCGTATAAAATATCGTTTCGGAACAGCTCATCATAATGGATGCTAAGATACCAAGATAGGAATCTACTCCATATTCGCGGTAAATATCAAGGAGTAACCCCGTCGCGGCAGAAGAGGAGAACATTTTAATACTGGCTAGCGGTATCAGCTCTGCTGGAAAATGAAGGTAGTTCATCGGATAGGAACATACGGCGGAAAAAAACTCCAGCGCGCCAGAAGCACGTAAAATACCAACGGCAACCATGAGACCAATTAGGGTAGGAAGAATCGAGACAACCGTCTTTAATCCCTCTTTTGCTCCTTTTATAAATTCCTCGTAAACCTCCACCTTTTGCAGCATCCCATAGGCGACTACATAAAAAATTACAAATGGTATTAAACCATTGGATAGATAGACCAAAATTTTCATCAAGTACCTTGCCTCTCCCTCCATTGCATGATTTTAGCAAATAACACCCCAAAAAAAGTAGAGCAGCCAGTCGCCAGAATCGCTGCGACCAATATTCCTGCTGGTCGCGCAGAACCATACTGGCTTCTGTAGGCAATAATATTAATCGGAATCAACTCTAGCGATGATATATTTACAATTAAAAAGGTGCACATTGCAGTGCTGGCTCTTTTCGAATAGTGATTCAATTTCGATAGCTCTTCCATTGCTTTTAATCCCATCGGTGTTGCCGCCCAGCCAAGCCCCAAAAGGTTTGCAATCATATTGGCAGCAATATATTCATTTACGATATGACCCTTTGGTATTTCTGGAAATAAAAAGTGCAGCAAAGGGATAAAACGCCTCGTTAATGCTTCCATCATACCGCTTGCTCTTGCAATTTGCATGATTCCGCACCAAAGAGCCATAATACCAAGCATTGCAATGCATAGGGTAACTGCTTCTTTGCTTGCATCCAATGCAGCATTTAATAATAACTCCATTCTCCCCTTGATTGCTCCAAATAGGATACCGATTAGTATCATAAAACCCCATAGGTAATTTAACATATGCCACCTCAATGTCTTCCTTCTAGACAATATATGCACGATTAAATCTACCTATTCATCTTAAATATATGCTATTGTACAAATATTTCAATCGAAAAAATACTATAACCAAAACATATTCATCGATTTTCCATAAATATTCCCATTTTTTTCTAATATCAATTTTTTCCAAATTAAATTTGTGCTATATAAAGCTAAAATTTTAAATTGTACCCTCTTTTGACCTGTGATATTGTATTAGCAGAACATAGAGGAAATACAAAGGAGAACCAAAATGAAAAGTACTGGTATCGTTCGAAAGCTTGATGATCTTGGAAGAATTACCCTTCCCATTGAACTGAGAAGAACACTTGGCATTGATGACCGAGATGCACTCGAAATATTCGTGGATGAAGATAAGATTATCTTAACAAAATATGAGCCGGCGGATGTTTTTACTGGTCAAAAGGATTCACTTTATGATTTTTATGGTAAAAAGGTCTCCAAGGAATCTATTGTTCAGCTTGCAAAGCTTGCAAGCATAATTGATTAATTCTTTATACAAGGCAAACGTTTATTTTAATAGACCTTTTGCTTTCGTATAAATAATTATACTCCCCCTCTCATTTTTATAATAGCAGATAAGGCACTCCCCTCTTCTTATCTGCAAAAAAAGAGAATGCACCCCCTCGCATTCTCTTTTTTATTCTAGTAAATTCATTCTCTATTGCTCCAGCAGTTGCTGATAAATGTCCCGCTTTGACAATCCGCGGTCCTTGGCAACAAGCTTCATAGCCTCCTTTTTGGAATATCCCCGTCTTAAATACTGTTCCATATGCTCCTCAAGCGGAACCATTTCCCATTTTGCAATTTCTTCTTCTGCAAGTGTGCCAGGAGAAATACCCTCAACAACAAGCACACACTCCCCTTTGACTTCATTTTCCTCATAATACGCGATTAATTCAGAAAAATTAGAGCAAAAAGCAGTCTCATATTTTTTCGTCAGTTCACGGAGTAAGGTTACCCGGCGATCGCCAAGTGCTTCCTTTAATTCTTTTAGCGTCCGAAGTAAGCGATGTGGTGCCTCATATAAAATAATGGTTCTCGTCTCTTTTTTTAACTCTTCTAAAATACCTTGTCTCTCTTTCTTATCCATCGGCAAAAAAGCCTCAAATGCAAATCGCCTCGTCGAAAGTCCAGATAGTGTAAGTGCAGTAATACAAGCCGCAGGACCTGGTAAGGAAGTAACTTTTATGCCTGCTTCATATGCCTTTTTTACAAGCTCTTCCCCTGGATCCGAAATACCTGGTGTCCCCGCATCGGTAATTAATGCAATCTGCATTCCCTCCAAAAGCTTTTCCACCAAATAGTTTGCCTTATCAATTTTATTAAATTCATGATAGCTTGTCATCGGTGTTGTAATTTGAAAGTGATTTAAAAGCTTGATGCTATGCCTCGTATCCTCTGCTGCAATTAAATCCACCTCTTTTAATGTGTTTAATACCCGAAATGTAATATCTTCTAAATTACCAATCGGTGTCGCACATAAATATAACATTCCAGGCATAGAAAACTCCTCTCAAAATGAATAAATTGTTTTAATTTCTTCTGTGTATACGTTGGGTTCCTGATACACAATTAATGGCTCCTCTACGGTAAGTCGAGCCCTTCCGCCCTTTAAGCCCTCAATTAAAACAAGATTTGGTTCTTTGTTTACATAAGGATAAACAAAACGCATCCGCTTTGGCTCTATTTTGTACTTTGTCATCAGACAGACAATTTCTGCCAGACGAAACGGACGGTGTACCATATAAAAACGACCATTTGGTACCAAAACCTTAGCACCTTCTCGTATGACATCCTCCAGAGAACACATTAGCTCATGCCTTGCAATCGCTTTGAATGGATTGGGATTTTGTAAGCCATGCTGATTTGTCATATAGGGAGGATTTGTCGTAACAACCTCGAAGGAAGCGGCTCCAAATAGCGCACCCGCTTCCTTTATATCTCCCTGTACAATCTGAATGCGGTCCTCTTGTTCATTGAACCGTACACTGCGCCTTGCCATATCCACGCTCTCTTCTTGAATTTCAAGGGCAGTAAAATGCTGCCCCTTTTTTTTAGCATCCAAAAGAATCGGTATAATTCCAGTACCCGTTCCAAGATCCAACACCTTTTCCGCTTTTTTTACCTTTACAAACTCGGAAAGAAGCACCGCATCAATCCCAAAGCAAAATTTTTCTGGATTCTGGATAATCTTGCACTGACTGATCTGCAAATCATCCAACCGTTCTCCCTGTTTTAGCATCGCCTTCTCATTCATCATCAAGCTTCGATTTTCCCTCCGCCCGTTCCAATCGTTCCAGTTCACGAAGCTCACGAAGCTCCTCTTTTGTCATCTTACGATCTCGTTTTCGTTGACGGAATTTTAACTGATCTACTTTATATTCACGTATTTCTTTTTCGTCATTTTCAAGTGTCACGATAACCTTAACCTGCTGCTTAAGAACGCTTACACTTAATACCTCACCTTTTAGTCCGTCCTGCGTCGTTACCGTGTCATTAATGTTTGGAAGCTTGCTATTTAATTCCTCGTACGCCTCCTCTTCATTTTTCAGACAACACATCAATCGCCCGCATACACCCGAAATCTTAGTTGGATTAAGCGATAAGTTCTGCTCCTTCGCCATTTTTATGGATACTGGAGCAAATTCGGATAAATGGGTATGGCAGCAAAGTGGTCGGCCGCAGATTCCAATTCCACCGATGATCTTTGTCTCATCTCGTACTCCGATTTGCCGAAGCTCGATTCTTGTCTTAAATACCGACGCTAAATCCTTTACCAGTTCACGAAAATCAATTCGTCCATCCGCAGTAAAGTAAAAAAGTACTTTATTATTATCAAACGTATACTCTGAATCAATTAACTTCATTTCAAGCCCATGCTTGTCTATTTTTTCCAGACAAATTTGATAAGCCTCTTTTTCCTTCTCTTTATTTTTTTTCTCGATTTCATCGTCATCTTTGGTCGCAATACGAATTACCGATTTCAGCGGCTGAATTACCTTATCCTCCGCTACCTCCTTCATTCCAAGCACTACTTTTCCATATTCAATGCCTCTTGCTGTTTCGACAATTACATTGTCTCCCGTTTTGATATCAAAACCAGCAGGATCAAAATAATAAACCTTTCCAGCCCTGCGAAAACGTACTCCAATTACTTTAGTCATTTTTACTCTCCTTTATGGTAAGCAACATAAGCTCTATGGCAATGTCAAAATTCACGTTCGCCTTCAAACGTATCTTTGCCTTATCCATAGCCTTCATGATATTTTCAACCTCCTCATATCCCCTCCGTTTTGCCTGTTCCATTAAAAACCGATACTCCTCTTGAAACAAAAGTGTATTGGGGTCGTTCGTGACTTTAATCATCAGCACGTCCCGATACCAAAGCTGCATCAAATCAATGCAATCATTAATTTGAAGCTTATACTCCGAAAGATTTTTTATGGCGTCGATGATTTCCGAAAGCTCCATCTCATCGATATATTTTAAAAGATGCAATACATCCTCTTTAATTTGCATAAAATCACCAGAAGTGCCATACCGAATCGCTCTTCCGATATTTCCCTGTGAAAACTGCGCTGCCATTTTTGCGGCATAATCAGGCACCCCATGCTGCTCCATCAGATACGATACAATTTTTTCCTCTTCCACTGCCTTTAAATCAAGACAAACACAACGAGACAGTATCGTTTTTAAAATGGTATCCACATTGTTTGCAAGAAGCAGCAAAACACCATAAGAAGGCGGCTCCTCAATGGTCTTTAAAATCGCATTCTGCGCCTGTTCGGTCATTTTTTCCGCTTCTGGAATAATATATATTTTATATGGGCTGCTATATGGTTTGATGGCAATGTCTTGATTTACCTGGCTTCGAATATCA
>JASKJZ010000128.1 GCA_030154385.1 Clostridiales bacterium | reverse complement strand
GATGAGTAGATTGTAAACTAAAAACTCTGCCAATGCAATATCGACAGAGCATAAAAGTAGGAAGGGCTATTACGCAGTATGCGTGATTTGGTTCAATTGATATTCGATTGGGCTGAGTACTACCTCTTCCTTCGATTGATATACGATATGCTTTGTTTTGTCGATTGTAATTTCCCCACAAGTTAAAAACTTTTCTGCTAGATTCCCAGTACGTCTTAATACCGCAGATATTCTTGCATAAAGAACGTCTAGATCAAACGGCTTAACCAGATAATCATCCGCTCCAGCCTGTAATCCCAAAATGATATCCTTGGAATCTCCTTTTACTGTGAGAAAAATAATCGGCAGTTCCTTCCATGTTTCTCTTATCCACTTACATAAATGATATCCGCTTCCATCTAACAGATTCCAATCAACTAAGACAAGCGATGGTACATTCCTATTTATTTCTCTTTTTGCTTGTTGAATAGATTCAAAGACAATAAGCTCATATCCCTTATGGAACAAATATTGTTTCACTGCCTCTGCAATCATGGAATCGTCTTCTACATAGTATAGTTTTCTCATAATTATCTTCCATCCTTTTTTTCACTAAGGATATCTTATCATATTTCCTATACGCTCTGTCAATCCTGAGCGGCATAAAGCTGCGCAGAAAAAAACAAACCTACCCTTGATACCCATCGGATTGGTTTGTTTTGCTAAATTATTTAATTCCTTCTTTTAGTAGCGTCCACTCTTGACACGCATATCCCGTCGAGCCCCACTGTCCAACACTAGCTCCGTCCTCTTTTGAATTTTGAAAGACTTCTAGCAGCTTTCCACTTTTTTTATTGATAATATGAAAATACCCATTTGATGTTTCAGATAACTTCCAAAGCTGACTATCGTTTGTGGTGTAGCTTTGCTGGACTACGACTGCACCATCACTGGTACTATTATTTTGAACACCCAAATAGAAATTACTATTTCCATTTTTAATTCTGAAATAGCCTGCGCCAGCTTCTTCAAAAATCCACTTTTGACACCAATGATTTGTATTTCCCCACTGTCCCGTCACAGCCCCATCTGTTGTAGCCGCACTTTTTACCTCTAAATATTTTCCGCTGTTTTTATTAGCGATAACGAAGTCATTTTCCGTTGTACCAACTAAAATACAATCAAGCTCCGCATAAGCGGTTCCTTTTGTGAATTGGATTGTATTAATTCCTGCATTGAGATTGCATTGAAAGCTAGCCCATTGTAATCTATCCCAATTAACTAGTGCAGGATAAGATACATTTCCAATCGAACGGCCATTTACTGTAACGTTATGCGTTGCATTTGAGCCAGCAGCACTGTAGCGGACATAGATGGTATAAGTTCCCGCTTTGCTTGCTTTGATGTTGGTAAACATTACAGAGCTATCCGTTTCATTAATATATTGCACTTCTTTTCCTGCTGAGGCATCCACTGCATTTCCAACCGATGCTTTTGTAATACTTGCTTTTTCCGCTTCATAGATTGTGGCATTAAGCGGAAGTGTGCCCACTTTAATATCATTTAGATTGTAGGTAACGCTTTTGATGATTTTCTTGTTAGTAAAGTTTTCGACATTGGTTGCTTGATATAATGTTGTATTTTCTTTGTTTACATCAAAGCTTTGGCTAAATCCAGAAAAATATCCTCCAGCGGTGTCGCTATAATCATAGGTTACAGGCATTGGCAATCTTTCCCAGCTACCTTGTCCTAAGTTATAATTTACATAAAAGTTTTGACCACCGCTTATGTTATCCGCACTATCTGTTCCCCATTTCGCGGATAGGATAAGCATTCCATTAGGTCCACCTGCATCGACCCATTTAACATATGGCGAAGAACCAATTCCACGTCCATTTGCCAATGCAATTCGAGTTCCAAGGCTGTTGGCATCCCAGGTAACTCCATCATCCGAAAATTTGCAATAAACAACTGCATTATTGACCGATAGGCTTGGTCTATTCACCACTTCATAGGTAGCCATATACTTGCCATTTGGCAGTTCTGTTACTGTAATCATTCCTGGTCTGTCACTAACATTGTTAATCGCTGCTACGTTAGCCAACGCTCCCCAGTTCACTCCGTCCTTACTGGTTCTAAAAGAAACTGCCTGCAAAACACCATTTTGCTTCTGTCTTTCATCGGAATAATAACAAACCAAATCACCTGATTTGCTTAATCCCAAAAAAGGTTCCCAAACTGTTGTAGTTGTGGACTTCGTACTTGGGTCATATACGCATGGCCCACCATTATCAACCTCACTTAGAAAAGACCATGAATTACCACCATCTAAACTTTTGTATAGTACAATACGAGATTGTGTCATTGGCGAATCATCAAAAATGTTTCCTGCCAATATAATAGTACCTGCTGGCATATTACCTACTTGCTTTGGCAATTCATACAAACAAGGTTGTGAGGTTCTTAGTAAGCCATACTTTTTATCATACACATTGGATAGTAAGCTCCAAGACTCTCCGTTGTCCGTGCTTTTATAGATGGGATATACTTGCTTTGATACGGTCGTATTGTTGTCTAGCGTAACGTTTACATTTTTTAGCTGGTCATAGGTACAAAGCAGGGTTCCGTTTTGATTTACACTATGTTTCAGTGAAATAATTCTTGCATAGGTAGCTCCGCCTGGATCAAAGGTCGCACTATTATCTGAAATATATACGGTAGAACCATTATTAGTAATTTGTGCAAATACAATTTGCTTTGTGGAAGCGACCATTATCGCAAGTACGATCATAACGATAAGTACTCTATTTTTTGATATTTTGTTTTTCATGAATACCTCCTTAAAAATTATGGTTGACTTGAAAGCTTGGACTGCCATTTTTATCCCATTTCACTATCATTCGATATGCATGGCGATTGGGGTCATACAATGGATCTCCTTCTATTTCATCATACTGTCTCGCATGGTAGACCATGATATCGTCCTGCCCATCCTCACTTTTCACAAAGCAATTATGTCCTGGTCCAACAATTCCTTTTTCCATGTCTGTACGTAAGACAGCACTTTTTTCCTTTTTCCATAGCCTAGGATCTAGTAAATTAGCAGTCTCGTCAATGCTTAACATACCGATACAATAATATGCTCCTGTTTCACTCGCGGAATACGTCAGGTATAGTTTGCCTCCATGTTTTAAAACCGCAGGCGCTTCATTCACCCAAAATCCGATTCTTTCCCAATCATAATCTGGATAACTTAAAAGCTTATGTTGACTCTTTAGTTGATTAGGTGAGGCTAGCTCTCCGATATAGAGATTGGATATTTTTTTACCAGTGCCTACTTTTTCTGCCCAAATACAATACCAATTTTGATTGTGCTCAAATACTGTCATATCGAGAGAAAAATCCTGAAAGCAAAAATCGTCAGCCCCTTTCATCTTCCCCAGTTCCACCCAGTTTCCATGAATCGGGTCCTCCTCTTTGCACATCAATACATAAGGGCGTATCGCCCAAATATCATCTTTGTCGCCCGCAGCATAATAAATAATCCATGTGTTATCAATATAATGTAGTTCTGGTGCCCAAATATGTATACTCATAATTCCGCTGTCATGTTTTTTCCAAACTGTATGTTCTGCTGCTTTTGCCAAGCCATCTAATGAATCCGATTTTCTAAGAATAATCTTGTCATATTCTGGTACCGACGCTGTAAAATAATAACTGCCATCTGTATGCTTGTATACATACGGATCTGCTCTTTGTTCAATATATGGTTTATTGTAAATCGTTTTTTTGAAGTTTTTTTTATTCACTCTTTCCTCCTTTTGCGCAGGTAGATCTACACGCAACGATATCAGAAGGATTACTTACATAGTTATCTTCTACAAAGTCTCGCCTTCCACCACGATATAATTAACAATTGTCTTGTTTGGAACCTCTTTACCCTCTAGCATTTCAAATAAAATTCCAATTGCCTTTTCGGACACCTTCTCAACCACATTATCAATTGTTGCAAGTCTTGGTATCACATAGTCCAGGGTATCAATATTGTCAAATCCCATAATTCCGTAATCTTGTTTTGCACGTTTCCCAAGCTGTTTTAAATGCTTCATGATTTCCAAAGCAAAGATATCCCCCGAACAAAAAAATGCTGTTTTCTTTGTTGTACTTTTGAGTATTTCTTCCACTTCGTTTATATAATCCCCTGAACCCACAACAACAGACTGGGTATACGGATGCTGTTTGATTTCTTCCAAAAATCCTTGTTCTCTTTGTTCGTGTGAATAGATATTTTCCTTCTCTGCATCTGCCAATGGTGGACATACAAAGACGATCTGTTCATATCCTTTGCTAGCAATCATTCGTACTGCATCTTTTGCTGCTTCTTTTTCATTGATTCCTACAAAAGGTATCTCTTTTCCAACCCAGTTTCCAATAATAACAATTGGCTTATTTACTTTCTTTAGAAAATCATGAAAGGAATGCCCTTTGGAGACTGGCGATAAAATTAATCCCTCGACTCGGTAATCCACGAGTCGTTGAATCAATTCTTTTTCTAGCTTTTTGTTCTTTTCATGGAGTGTAATATTAACAAAATAATCATGCTTTTTCGCTTCCACCTCGACCGCATTTAGCATCTGCGCAAAATATCTATTTCTGACATCAAATACAACTACGCCAAAATATCTTGTTTTCCCGCTTTTTAGTCCTGTTGCCAATAGATCGGGTCTGTATTCTAATTCTGCTGCTACCTTTAGTATTTTTTGTTTTGTCTCCTCACTGATGCGTCCTGTGTTTGTAAATGCACGATTCACGGTAGTTCGTGAAACTCCACAAATGCTTGCAATATCTTTTGTTGTCACACTCATATTATTACCCCCATAAAATGATTCTATTTAAGACCAATTCGTATCATATTCCAAGACAATTTTACAATATTACTGTACACATTACCATTTTTAATTTGAGTATACGAAACATTGCGTGGTTTTATTGCCTCATGATTAATCGCATTGGTCATCTTTGGATCTTCACATTCCATGAGAGAATGTTCCAAAACAGTCTTTCCTTCAAAGCCTTGCAGAGTATATTCTATTTCGATGTCCTCACAAAGACTTCGATTGATTACAAACAAGACCATCTCGTTGATAGCTTCGTGATAGACTACTACAGAATCTATACTCTTATTTTTTTGATTTTTTCTACTATCCAAAACCAAACCATGTCCATGTTTCGCTACTTGTGCAAAAGGAAAATACGTTGGTTGTAGCCAAATTCCTCCTCCTTTTTCCGTCATAATTGTTGCACTGACATTGGTAAGAAGCGACTGGCATGCCATTTTTACACAATTTACATTCTTTAACAACGCCAATAACATTCCCGCAAAGAGTAAAGAATCTTCAAAGGTATAAATCATCTCACTTATTGGTGGTGCGATTTGCCACTCAACCTCGTTACACTGCTTCACTGTTTCCGAACAATCATACGCCCACACACCCCATTCATCAAAGCTTATGTTAAGTGATTTATCGGAACGTTTTTTTGCTTTGATATACTCACATGTTGAAGCCACGGTTTTGATGTATTCATCCATCTGATCTGCTTGTGCTAAGAACTTCTCCGTTCCCATATCCTGTCCTGCAAAATACTGGTGAAGTGAAATATAATCCACATACTCATAGGTATAATCAAGAGTTTGTGCCTCCCACTCTGGAAAAGTATCCATCGTATTTAACGAACTTCCACAGGATACCAATTCAATACTTGGATCCATTACTTTCATTGCTTTCGCTGTTTCTTGAGCAATTCTTCCATACTCACTTGCCGTCTTATGACCAATCTGCCATGGTCCATCCATTTCATTGCCTAGGCACCATGTTTTTACTTGATAAGGCAATGTTACTCCATGACTGATTCGCATATCACTATACTTGGTTCCGTTGGGGAAATTACAATATTCTAAATACTGTACGGCATCCTTGATACCTCCTAATCCTAGATTTACTGCAAGCATGGGTTCGGCATTAATTTTCTTCATCCATTTCATAAATTCATTTGTGCCAAATGCATTTGTTTCAATCGCCCTCCATGCAAGCTCCACTCTTCTAGGTCTTTCCTCTTTAGGTCCTACACCATCCTCCCAGTTGTATGCTGAAACAAAATTACCTCCTGGATATCGGATGCTTGTTATTCCTAGATTTTTTACTGCCTCTATGACATCTTTTCGAAATCCATCCTCGTCTGCAAGCGGATGCTCTGGTTCATAAATCCCAGTATAGATTACGCGTCCCATATGCTCGACGAAACTTCCATAAATCCTTGGATCAATTTCTCCAATGTAAAAATACTTATTAATAATTATTTCAATGTTATCCATACATCCCCCTTAATCTTTCATTCCGCTTGTTGCTGCACTCGCTATAAAATATTTTTGGAAGAATGCATAAAGTACAAATAATGGAAGAATGGAAATGAATGCACCCGCAAGCTGTGGTCCATAATAGGTGGTTGCATGCTCTCCAACAAAAAGTGCTAGTCCTGATGCTAATGTACGCATCTTGCTGGTGCTAGTCATCATTAATGGATATAACAAGTCATTCCAATTCGTCATTAAGTGAAAAATTGCTAACGTCATGATTCCTGGCTTTACAAGTGGCAACATTATTTTCCAATAAATTCCCCACTCACTCAAACCGTCCACTCTAGCTGCTTCTTCTAAGTCCTTAGGCAATGCAGCAAAATAGGATCTCATCATAAATATCCCAAAGGCTGTTGTTGCTTTTGGCAAAATCAGACCTTGATAGGTATTTAAAATCCCCAAATAGTTTGATTCTAAGAAAAGCGGAATCATCATTACTTGAAAGGGAACCATCATTGTTAACAAAATAAAGATAAAAATAGCATTTTTTCCTTTAAAATTAAGTCTAGCAAATGCATAGCCTGCCATTGAGTCAAATGTAACTGCTAATAGTGTCGTAGCACCTGCAAAAATTACGGTATTTTTTATATAGATTCCAAAAGGAATATTACTAAAAATACGAACAAATGACTTTATGGTATAGGAAGTTCCTAAAATCGTTGGCGGAAAGCCAATAATCTCCTTTTCCGTTTTAA
>JASKJZ010000127.1 GCA_030154385.1 Clostridiales bacterium | reverse complement strand
ATCCTGATAGACGTTGAATGCATTCGATGGATGAATTGTATCCATAAAAAATACCCCCTTCATACAAATTACAGGCTAGTAAAGTATATGAGGGGGGTGCAATTCTTATTCTTCTTTTAAAGAATCGTCCGATACGATATCTTCTTTTGTTTCACTCTTTTCAGTTTCGTCATTTGAAGACTCTTCTTTTTCCTCTGAAGACATAGGCATCTTTTTCTGGTTTCTTCGAAGCATTAAATACAGATATAGATTACCAATTAAACTAATACATCCATCTAATATAAGAACACGAAAGGTAAAAGCCTCTAAGGTTGCCTGTTGCTTAAACGGGTGTATGATGATGATTATGGAGCAAATTAAAAAGGCCAGTGATAGTACTAGCATCGCAATCCAGGTATGAACACCCAGATTTTTTAGATCCAATGCATTTTGCAGCTTTATAACCGAAGTTAAGAGCATGGCAATTCCCATACAAATTAAAAAGCTATTTGCGACCTCGCGTACACGAACAAGCGCACACATCCCAAGAATTACGGTAAAGACCCCAACTGAAAATCCATATTCATTCATATTGGTATAGGCATTCGTCATAAAATAGCGTACAATCAATACGATACCAGCAACTACTAAAATGGCACACAACAAATAGCAAATCGTGATAATCTGAACCTGCGGGACATATAACAATAGCAGTCCCAATAAAATATAGATCACAGCAATGGAAAGCACTAATTGAGATGCGATTCCATTTCGCTGAGCCTGGTCACGTTTCGTTTTCATTTCCAGCATCATATTCCCTCACCCCTTATCCTATAATGAAGCTTACTTTCTTACCAAGACAGATCCGAGTATTCTTTCCGTTTCTCTCTGGCAAACAAATCCTCCAAGGCTTCTTTTGCCGTTTTTCCTTCAAATAAAACTTGATTGACTTCTTCCACGATTGGCATGCTTACCTGATACTTTTTGGCCAGCATAAGCGCCGCCTTTGCCGAGTATACACCCTCAACCACTTGTTTTACTTCGTCCATCGCTTCTTTTGCCGTATATCCTTTGCCCATCAAGTATCCGGCATTTCGATTACGACTGTGCTTACTGGTACACGTTACGATTAGATCACCAATGCCTGAGAGCCCTGAAAAGGTCTCCATTCGTCCACCCATTGCCGTACCGAGTCGACTCATTTCCGCAATTCCGCGAGTCATGAGAGCTGCTTTTGTATTATCTCCAAGTTCTAGCCCATCGATGACTCCCGCTGCTAGTGCAATCACATTTTTTATCGAGCCGCCAAGCTCAATTCCTATGATATCAGGGCTGATGTATACACGAAACAACTCATTCATAAAAATTTCTTGAACAAATGAGGCAATTTGCTTTGTTTTCGCTCCTACAACAACTGTAGTCGGGATACCACGGCTGACCTCCTCTGCATGACTAGGTCCGGATAATACCGCTACGTTAGCCTTGGGGAGCTCTTCCTCTAATATTTCTGATAAGGTCATTAATGTGGTTTCTTCAATTCCCTTTGCTACATTCACAAGAACTTGTCCGTCACAAAGATAGGGTGCCACTTGCTTTGCCGTACTTCGAACATAAGGTGAGGCTACTGAAAAAACCAAAAGATCCTTTTCCTTGCAGGCAATTTCTAGAGATGCTTCAATTTGAATCGAGTCTGGAAGAATGACGCCCGGAAGACGCTCCTTATGCTCCCGATTCTCCTTTAATAGCTCAATTTCAGAAGATAAAGCAGACCAAAGAACAACTTCATGACCATTTTTTGCAAGCACCAGAGCCAATGCGGTTCCCCAGCTTCCTGCACCCAATACACCAATTTTACTCATGCTTTCCAATCTTCCTTTCCGTGCCTTTTAACAGACGCTTGATATTCTCTCTATGCCTCCAATATGCAAAAGCTGTAAAAATAAGCGAAAGCGTCATAAGATGCACAAAATTCTCATCACTTCGATAAAATAAAAGCATATTTAGAGGTAGGAGCCATGCTACAATCAAGGAACCAAGAGAAACATAGCGGGTATAGGCAACCACACATATAAAGACGATAAGACCCGCAAGGGTAATCCGCCAATCCGCTATTGCCAGGATTACACCAGACGTCACCGCGATTCCCTTTCCTCCTTTAAAATGAAGCCAGATTGGATAATTATGTCCAATCACTCCTCCAAGCCCTAGATAAAGAGCATAAACTTCCCAACACGGCAGAGCATCTGCCATAAAAATACGAATCAATAACACGGGAATGATAATCTTAAAGGCATCACCAAAGAAAGTTAAAAGTCCTCCTTTAATGCCCATAGTACGAAGTGCATTCGTCGCACCTGAATTTCCGCTCCCCTTCTTTCTGATATCAATATGATATGCTTTTCCAACCAGATAGCCAAATGAAATACTGCCAAATACGTATCCGAAAAACAAGCATGCAATCAGCTTACCTATCATATTAATCGTCCTTCCTCTCCCTGATAATAAACTTAAGTGATGTTCCAGTAAAGCCAAACGCCTCACGAATCTTATTTTCAAGATAACGGGTATACGAAAAATGCATCAGCTCCTTTGAATTTACAAAGATAACGAATGTTGGCGGTTTGACGGACACCTGTGTTGCATAGTAAATTTTTAGGCGTCGTCCCTTATCAGAAGGTGGCTGCTGCATGGCAGTGGCTTCCGTAATGATTTCGTTCAATACTCCCGTTTGCACACGTAAATTTTGGAACTGAATAATCGTTTCTATTTCCTCAAAAATTTTGTGCATACGCTGTCCGGTCAGTGCCGATATAAATAAAAGCTGAGCATATGGCATGAATGCAAGTACATCCTTAATATCTTTGGTATAGGTATAAATGGTCTTATCATCTTTTTCAACCAAATCCCATTTATTTACACAAATAATGACGCCCTTCCCTCTCTCATGTGCAATTCCGGCAATTTTAGCATCCTGTTCTGTTACGCCTTCTTCAGCGTTAATAACAAGCATTACAATATCCGCTCTCTCAACCGCAGCAACGGCACGAATGATACTAAATCGCTCCAATTCTTCTTTAATTTTACTTTTACGTCGAATACCCGCAGTATCAATGAACACATACTCTTTATTATGAAAGCGTACCGCTGTGTCGATGGCATCTCTTGTGGTACCCGCAATATCCGACACGATTACACGATTTTCACCAAGAAGCTTATTTACAATAGAAGACTTTCCAGCATTTGGTTTTCCAACAATTGCAATTTTCGGACGCTCATCTTCTGCCTCTTCCATGTCTTCCTTACGAAAATGCTTGACCACGGCATCCAAAAGATCGCCGATTCCAAGCCTGGAGGCTGCAGAAACAGGAATTGGATCTCCAATCCCCAGGTTATAAAATTCATAAACATCCGCCATGAATTTATTGAAATCATCTACTTTATTAACTGCAACCACCACTGGTTTTTTTGATCTTCGAAGCATGTCTGCTACCTTAAAATCTGCATCCACAAGTCCTTGTCTCACATCCACTAAAAAAAGAATAACATCCGCCGTATCAATTGCAATCTGCGCCTGCTCTCTCATATGGGATAACATAATGTCCTTGGTATCCATTTCGATACCACCAGTATCAATCATGGTAAATTGATAATTCAACCAATTAATATCTGCATAAATACGGTCTCTTGTCACACCAGGAAAATCTTTCACAATCGAGATTCGCTCTCCCGCCAATGCATTAAATAACGTGGATTTCCCTACATTTGGTCGTCCAACAATTGCCACTACAGGTCTGCTCATATTTTTAACTCCTTATCTAACATGGTATCAATCAATGATTTTCCATCGGTATCTGCTATTCGTACCGTTATATCCAATGCTTCTTCGATGTCTTCTACTGTCACATCATCCAATAGGACGCGCTCACCGCTTCGAAGCAGCACACTTGGAAGAATCAAGAAATCGCCAAGCGGCTTTCCCTTTAACTGCGCAATAATGTCTTGCCCCGTTAAGAGTCCCGCTACGGTGATATCATTACCAAAAAAATCATTAATTATAGTATATACGTTTCCTTCCAAATTTGGAAATAGTTCTTTCGTTTTCTCTAAAATTTCTTTTATAATTGGAGCTGCCAAAACACCCGTTGCCATTGAAAAATGATGTTCTCCAATCATTTTATCTGTTGTTTTTTTAAGCTCAGCCAAGTAGTGTTCCACTTCATCTGTGAGGGAGCGAACCATTCCAACACCATTTTCAATCTGCCCATATCCTTCGTAGTAGTCCTCCCCTGGAATAGGTTCCTCTGCTGTTATATACCATTCATCGCTCGCATAAACAAACCGGGTACCATATTGCTCTAAAAATCTCTCCTGCCAGGTATGGATTTGCAGGAGTACCTCTTTTGCTTCTTCTTTCGTAAATTTCGTTAACGACACCAAATTGTCCCGATATTTGGTAAGTCCAACTGGTACGACCGAAAGACTGCACATTTGTGGGTAAAGCGCTCCTAATTCCTGAATGCTTCGATCAAGCTCCTCCTTATCATTGTATCCTTTGCAAAGTACAATCTGGCTATTCATTTCGATATTAGCATCCCGAAGGCGATATAGTTTTTTAAGAGAATCCCCCGCAAACCGATTTTTCAGCATTTTGCAGCGTAGCTCTGGATTCATCGTTTGAACCGAGACATTGATCGGTGAAAGCTTATAATAGATAATACGTTCCAAATCATGTTCCTTCATATTGGTGAGCGTAACATAATTTCCCTGCAAAAAAGATAGTCTTGCATCATCATCCTTAAAATATAAGGTATCCCGCATACCAGGAGGCATTTGATCAATAAAGCAAAACATGCATTTATTGGTACAAGAACGGTATTCATCCATAAGTCCCTGCTCAAATACAAGACCCAAATCGTCTTCATATTCTTTTTCTATCTCAAGCTCCCATTGCTCGCCACTTTGCTTTTCAATCAACACTTCTAAATAATCATCATTCATTGCATAGTGATAATCAAAGACATCTTCAATTTTGGTTCCATTGATTTGCAGCAAAATATCCCCTGCTTCAATCTCCATTTCTTCTCCGATGCTGCCTGCAATCACCTGTTGAATTTTATGGCCTTTTTGTACTTTTTTCATAATTCTTTGGATTACTTCCTTTCAGCAAGAAAAGCCGCCGCAGATAACGACGACTTTTCTTCTTACGCAACGTCTTATTTCGTTACGGCATTATCAAAAACAACCTGTTTCCCAAGCTCCATATAAATCTGCTGATAAATATCATCTTCCGAAACCGCAGCCTTAAGAGCATCTGCATCCGCATACCCATAGGTTGTTGCATATTCCGCTACCTTATTCTGATACACATCATCGGTCACATCAATTTTTTCGGCATCATCAATCGCAAGTGCCACTAACTTTTCGGCTACCATCGTCTTTGCTGTTTCTAAATTATCATCATTGAAGGTATCTTGTGAGGTTCCATAATAGGATAACAAGGTATCCAAATCAGTTCCGTAGTAAGAAGCCATGCTTGTATAATAGTTTAGCATGCTGCTAAGTGCCGCATCAATATCCTCTTGTGGATATTCAGAAATCGTAGCATTTTTAACTGCTTCGCTCCATATCGTGTTTTCTGCCTGCGTCTTATTGCTTGTTTCCAAGGTTTCTTTCACATAAGCCTTATAATCATCTACGGTTTTATAATCGGTGTTATCCGTAACAAAAGCATCGGTAAGCTCTGGTGTAATCTGGTCGCCACAGATATAATTAACCGTTACCGTGAATACTACATCTTTTCCATTTAACTCGTCTTTTCCATAATCTTCTGGAAATTTAAGGTTAAGGTCTACGGTATCACCAACCGCTACCCCTACAAGGCCACTCTCAAAGCCCTCTATAAACTGACCCGAGCCAATGGATAAATTAGTACCCGCTTCTGAATCATCGGTACCACCATCAAAAGCGACTCCATCAATTTTTCCAGTATAGTTGATGTTTACCAAATCTCCGTCTTTTACCTTGCCATCTTTAATCTGCTCATATGTCGCCTTTGGTGATAGCAAGTTTGTGTTGATATATTCCTGGATATCCTCTTCGGTTACCTCCGGTATTTCCATTGATAGTCCTTTATAGTCTCCAAGCGTTACGACCTTTGCTGCAGATGCTATTTTGTCTTTTCCTGACGTATTGCTGCTTGCAGAATCCGTTGTACCGCCTGTACTCTTTCCACACCCAATTAAGCTTACTGCCATACCAATTATCAAAGTTGCTGCTATTATTTGTTTTTTCATTCTCTTTTCTCCAATCTTCTTATCTATACATTTATAACATAGAATGACTAAAAATGAAAGTATTTTTTAGTGAATACCAAGAAATCCATTCATGTTTCCCCGCTTCCCCTGGGTTGCGCGATGTGAAAATAAAAGCTTGGAATTGCAGCAGGTGCATAGTCCACTTATGTGAATATTTTCTGGTAATAAGCCGCTATCCTTTAGTACAAACTCATTAGCCTTCCACAAATCTAGCTGGTAATGGCTTGCATCCGTCTGCCTTAAAAAGTTTTGCACCTGTTCCTTTTGAAAGTGCGCCATAAAAGCCTTCGCAACATCTTCGCTCACTTCATAGCAATCCTTACAAATCGAGGGGCCTACTACCGCGATGAGGTCGTTTGATTTACATCCAAATTGTTCGCGCATCTGTTTCACGGTCTCGGCTCCGATTTTTCCGACGGTTCCCCGCCAACCAGAATGCGACAACCCAACTGCTTTCTTTACTGGATCGACAAAGTAAAGGGGAACACAGTCTGCATAAGATGTTGTAAGAATACAATCACTTTGGTCGGTAATCAGCCCATCTGTTTCCAGATATAAAGTCCTGCTTCCATCGATGTAAGCTACCCTTGTCCCATGCACTTGATTCGAATACACAAGCTGCTCTGGCTTCACCCCCAGAGCCCTGCACATGCGCATGTAATTCTCATCGACCGCTTCCCCTAAATCCCCTCTTTGATAGCTTAAATTCATACTCGAATAAATTCCAGTGCTGACTCCCCCAAGACGTGTTGAAAAGCCGCACACCAAAAAGTCAAACTTTTGAAAGGGGCGAAACGTAAGATAGACAACC
>JASKJZ010000126.1 GCA_030154385.1 Clostridiales bacterium | reverse complement strand
ATATCAAGTATATCAAAGTTTCGATCTTCAATGCGCTTTGCCATCTCACTCATAATCGACTTATCCGATCCAAAGAGCTGAAGCGATACTGGTCGCTCCTTATCTTCCACCATAAGAAGCGGCGCTGTATTTTTATTGTTGTAGAGAATTCCCTTTGCACTTACCATCTCTGTATAAATCAGATCCACTCCTTGCTCCTTACAAAGCATCCGAAATGGCAAATCCGTCACGCCCGCCATAGGGCCTAACACTATATTTCCAGGTATCTCCACCGTTCCAATCTTTAGTTTCATATTCTTAATCTTCCTCTTCTAATAGCGAAGCCAAATCCTCCTTTAGGATAAAAGCGCGATAATAAAGCGCTAAGGACGACAGTAAATCTTCTTTTTCTCGTTGCAGCTGCTTCACCTTTAAGACACTTCCTATTTCATCAAACAGAAGATCTCCTTCCTCAGCCCGCACTTGGAACAGGAGCGCACCCTCTTCATCAAACTCTAATGTAAGAATCCCGCCGACGTCCTCCGTATATAAGACGCACATAATCTTTAGTTCTTCTTTGATGGCTTCTGGAAGCCCCAAAAACTTAGGATTTAAAAAATATTTTTGTTCATACGCACTACAGCCACATAATGTAATTGTTTCATACATATCCATACATTCCTCTCACCGATACCTCACCAGACATCACCGCGATTTCACCTTGTGTTGTTTCCACCAATAGCTCGCCTTTTTCATTGATACCCTTTGAAATACCAACCATTTCTTCTTTGTTGTTGATTATTTTCACTTGTTGCCCTTGATTGACAAGAAGCGCATTATACTCCTCCAAAAAAGGAGCCATGCTCCTGTATTCTAAAAATCTCTCATAATAGACTTCCATTTGCTCCATCACAAGACAGATCAAGGCGCTTCTGTTCAACTCTTTTCTTGTCTCCAGATAAAGGGAGGTCGCCATATGGGATATCTCGTCTGGAAATTCTTTCGTATTGACATTGATTCCAATTCCAATTATCACATAATGGATAAAATCAAGCTCGGCATTCATTTCGGTTAAAATACCACAGACCTTTTTTTTATTTACGACAATATCATTGGGCCATTTAATCTGCGCTGATAGTCCCGTCAGCTCTAAAATCCCCTTAGCAACACAAAGTGCCGCAACCAGGGTCAGCATGGATGCATACATAGGCTCTAGCTCTGGCTTTAAAATAAGAGACATAAAAATGCCACTTCCCTTTTTGGAATCCCAGCTACGTCCTCTCCTGCCTTTTCCGCCAGTTTGTAAGTCAGACGTTACCAAAAGTCCATCACTTGCTACTTCTTCTGCTAGCCTTTTCGCTACCGTGTTGGTAGAGTCTACCTCTTCTTGATAATATACCTGCTTTGCAATAAATCTAGTCTTTATTTTTTCAAGAATCTCTTCTCTTGTCACAAGATTTGGAATCGAAACCAAGTGATACCCTTTATTCGTTACCGACTCTATCTCATATCCCTCTTCTTTTAGCTGTCGAATTGCTTTCCAGACCGCTGTTCTAGATACCGAAAGCTCTTCGCACATCTTTTGTCCAGAGACATAGGTGTCTCCTTCTTTAAGCATCGTAAGTACCTTGCTTTTCAAAACGCTCTCCTTCCCATCCCGTACGATTACTGCGCAAGAAACACAATTCCTACCGTAAACGTTACCATGCTTATCATGATCAAGACCATCGCCGTAGATCTTGTCTCTTTCTTTTTATATTTTATAACACCATTTGATAAATTCATAATTCCTGTTAGTAAAAAAAGCAAAGAAATGACTGCTTTGTTTCCCGGGAAAAGACAAAACAAAACAATCACCACAATTAATAGAATACCTGCGAACAGATTGAATAAATCCATCCACAGGCTATTTGCTTTTATTTTTTCAAAAAAAGCTTTCATTGAAATCTCCTACATATCTTTGGAAATTGGTTTTAACGCTCCTTGAGCGGCACATAATCCCCATGTGGCGCTACTGCTTTGTATGCTGGACGGATAATCTTTCCGTCGTTGATAATTTCTTCCAAACGATGTGCACTCCATCCCGCGATTCTAGAAATCGCAAAAATCGGTGTATAAAGCTCATACGGAAGTCCTAACATACTGTACACGAAACCACTGTAAAAGTCAACGTTTGCACTAACACCTTTATAGATTTTGCGCTCCTTTGCGATTACTTCTGGTGCCAGTCGCTCAACGATGGAATAAAGAGCAAATTCTTTCTCCAGTCCCTTTTCCTCCGATAAGCTCTGTACAAATTTTTTAAAGATACAAGCTCTTGGGTCAGAAATAGAATAAACCGCATGCCCCATACCATAAATCAATCCCTTTTGGTCAAATGCCTTTTTATTTAGGACATCCACTAAATACTGCGCAACCTCATCTTCATTTTCCCAATCCTTAACTTGTTCCTTCATATCTTCAAACATACGCATAACCTTGATATTTGCGCCACCATGTCTTGGCCCCTTTAGGGAGCCCAAAGAAGCGGCTACTGTCGAATAGGTATCTGTTCCAGACGAGCTGACAACATGTGTTGTAAAGGTCGAGTTATTACCACCACCATGCTCTGCATGAAGCACCAATGCAATATCCAAAATGCGAGCTTCCAGTTTCGAAAACTTGCTGTCTGGACGCAGGATATGTAAAATGTTTTCTGCGGTTGACATCCCCTTAACAGGTGAGTGGATAAATAAGCTGTTATTATCGTGATAGTGGCTATAAGCCTGATAACCATAAACAGAAAGTAATGGAAATAGGGCAATTAATTGCAGGCATTGACGTAACACATTTTCTACGGAAGTATCATCCGCCTTGTCATCATAAGAATAAAGGGTAAGCACACTTCTTGCCAACGTATTCATCATATCCTTGCTAGGTGCCTTCATAATAATATCTCTTACAAAGCTGGTCGGAAGATCCGCCCGGTATTCATCCAGAAGCTTTGTAAATCCATTTAGCTGTTCCTGATTTGGCATTTTTCCAAATAATAGTAAGTAAGCTGTTTCTTCATATCCAAAGCGATCCTCTTTAATAAATCCATCCACGATATCTTCAATATCGATTCCCTGGTAGTAGAGCTTTCCTTCCATCGGAACCATGTCTCGGTCGACCATCGTATAAGAACGTATTTCAGAAATATCGGTAAGACCGGTCAAAACACCCTGACCACTTATGTCACGAAGTCCCCTCTTTACTTCATACTTACTATACAGCTCGGGGTTTATTCTCATGTTTTCTTTGCATAACTGCGACAATTGGATAATCTCCGGGTTCATTTCTGAGTAAAATTGTGCCATATTAAATCTCCCTTCTTTATTTTCGTCCTCATCTTTATTTTGAGTAATTTATAGTATATCACAAAAATGTAATACTGTGAAGTTGTAAAGAGAGAATTAGTCAAAGATGCGTCATAATTCGCTCAATTACGTAATCCTGTTCATGTCTTGTCATTTTCGGATACATTGGTATACTAATCATCTGGGAATAGATTTTTTCTGCTGCCGGAAGATGGATGTTCTGGTATCCATTGCCTTGATAATAAGGGTGCTGATAGACTGGAATATAGTGCACATTGACACCAATTCCATCCTCTCTCAGCTTATCAAATATTTCTTTTCTGCGTTCTGCCTCAACCAAAATAACATATAAATGCCAGCTATTTTCATAACCTTCCTTTTGAAAAGGTATCGTGATTCCTTTTACATACTTAAATGCTTCATTATAATATGCTGCAAGCTCTCTTCTCCGCTTTAAAAAAGAAGGAAGCCGCTTCATCTGACTGATTCCAAGTGCGCATTGAATATCTGAAATACGATAGTTATAGCCTAGCATCTGCTGTTCATAGTACCAGCCCCCCTCTCGCTTGGTTAACCATGCTGGCTCTCTCGTAATCCCATGCGTACGTAAAAGAGAGAGTTTTTGATACAACTCTTCATCATTTGTAAGAACCATACCACCCTCTCCTGTCGTGATATGCTTAACTGGATGAAAGCTTAAGGTCGTCATCTCCGATAGGGTTCCTATTTTTCTATGTTTATAGCTTGCTCCAAGTGCATGAGAGGCATCCTCAATTACCAAAAGATTGTGTTCCTTTGCAATTGCATGAATTTGATCCATATCGCAGGGTTGTCCCGTGAAATGAACGGGAATGATAGCCTTCGTCCGCTTCGTAATCTTTTCTCGGATAGAAGAAGGTGAAATATTATAGGTATCTTCCTCAATATCCGCAAAAACTGGCGTACCACCGCAATATAAGACACAATTGGCCGAAGCTGCAAATGTAATTGCAGAAGTAATCACCTCGTCTCCGGGCGAAATTCCTGCCGCCATACAAGCCACATGAAGAGCTGCGGTTCCATTCGAAACAGCAACTGCATACTTTGCTCCAACATATTCCTTGATACAATCCTCAAATTCACTCACCTTTGGACCCGTTGTCAAATAATCCGAACGAAGCACCTCAACAACTGCTTCAATGTCCTCTTCCTCTATCCACTGTGTTCCATATGGTATCATTTTATTTATCCTCTTCTTTTTTCATTTGTAAAAGTTGATATAAATAGGAGGCCAGACGGTTTGCGCCGCCTCCATCGACTAATTCTTTCATTTTCTTTTTTTGTTCCAAACGATAGCTGGCATCCTGATATCGAGTTAGAATCTGTTTGACTGCCTGAAGGCTTACACTCCTTCCCTCTCTTACATCGTTTGCATATTCGATAATTCCAAGTTCAGCTAAACGCTTTGCTCCTGGTATTTGATTGTCAGCAAAGGAAAAGCTGATGGTCGGCACACCAACTGCACATAATTCATAAAGTGTGGTTCCTGCTGCCGAGATAGCAACATCGCAATGCGTCATGATATCGCTCATGCGAACTACATTTTCATACAGCTTGATTGTCGGTTCACTGTTGGCCAGTGCACGAAGACAATCCACATGGTTGTTTAGACTTCCGACAATTACATGAAGCGTGTATCCATCTGCTAACAATACGCGTATGAGATGTCCTGCCATATTATAAGGATCCGTTCCGCCTGTTGTGATCAAGATATCCTTAATTTCTTCTTTTATAACATGTGCACGATTTCGAAATTCTTCTCGCAGCGGAATATAATCACATCCCGTTAAATAGGTGACCCCATCCTTTGTATGAATTCCTTGCCCCTTACTCTTATGATACTGAATACCATAATGAATCACCGTGTGAACGGGATGATCATAAGAGTCTGCATCATCAAAATATACCACCTTTGTCACTTGATTTAGGCTTGCCAGATAGGCATTACTCGCAAAATAAGAATCCACAAGCAACACCTTAACATTTCTTTCTTGAATAAACGAAAGCAAGACAGGAAGTTCCTCCTCCAATTGGCTCCAGTTGCTATGAAGGCAAACATGGGGAAAGCCTGCTTCTTCCAATAAAGGAATCGATTCCTCATCTGCAACCAAAAATGTGACCGCCTCTCCCATTGTCACAAGCTGTCTGGCAATGGATAAACAACGCATGATGTGCCCCGTCGCAATCGTCTTATTTGCATCTGCCCGAATATAAATCATATGCCTCACTCCCTTGTTTCACTAAAGTCGATTGGATCTCCATATTCATACGATTTTTTTGCTTGTTTTCCTAGAAGTTGTTTGTAGTATTTTGGTTTTAGCCCTTCACTTGGCCGAATACTTCTTAGGTTGTCCTTTGTAAAGAGTTCTCCTTCTTTGATATCCGCAACTGCAAACAACGATCTTCTGCCATGCAGTTCCCTTTCTTCTTGTGCCGTTCGCTCATAGGTTGGTTTTCCGAGTAATACAACCGTGTCCCGCACATCTTGTACCATTTTTTTAAAGTCGCTCATCTTAGTAGAAAAGCCCATATCCGCACTTTCGACTTCCTCATCCAGACATATATGCTTTTCGATTACACAGGCTCCCTTTGCCACTGCTGCTACATCTGCCAGTGACCCGATTGAGTGGTCAGAGAGTCCAATTGGAAGTAAGAAACGCTCCTTCATGTCCGCGATAACCGATACGTTCATATTTTCATATTGAGCTGGATATTGACTACAGCATTTTAGCAATACAATATTTTCATTTCCAGCTTCCTTGCAGGCTCCAATTGCCTCCTCAATTTCTTCGGCACTCGCCATTCCACAGGATAAAATCATTGGCTTTCCCTTGCTCGCAGTATACGAAATCAGCGGAAGGTCTACAAGTTCAAACGAAGCAATTTTATAAAATTCGACCCCAAGCTCCTCTAAAAAATCAACCGCGGTCGGATCAAAGGGAGTGGATAGAAAATCAATCCCTACCTCCTCACACTTAGCCTTAATTGGCTTATGCCACTCCCACGGCGTGTAGGCTTCTTTGTACAAATCATAAAAGGTATAACCATCCCAAAGACCTCCATGTATCAAAAATGGTTCCTTCTTGCAAGGAATCGTAAGCGTATCTGCGGTATAGGTCTGTATCTTTAGGCAATCCGCCCCTGCTTTTTTTGCCTCTTCCACAATTTTAAGTGCAAGTTCCAGACTTCCTCCATGATTGGCGGACATCTCTGCTATGATGTAGACGCCGCCTTTCTTTATCTGATCGTACAAATGTATCATAATATGCCTCCTGCTAAGCTTTGTGTCGGATCACTTACTGCCGACTTCGTTCTATTACTATTATCGGCAATTTTTGTCAAAATAGCAAGTTTCGATTTCCTCAAGACAGAGGAAAAGAGTTGGCGGCCAAATGACTTCTTGTCCTTCATAAACTTCTTCTCTTGGCTCCTCTAAAAGGAGGGAGGGGTCTGCAAGAAGTGAGGAAAAGTACGCCTTAATTTTTGTTATTTCTTCCAGATCAAAAGATCCCGATTCTCCTTTTTCATTCAGAATTTGGTAGAGTCTTGAAAAAGAGGATTGGTACGGATTTTTCGTTGTTTCCATTAGGTTTTGTAATAATGCGAGTATTTCTTTCATAAGCAGCATCCTTTCTTTTCAACTATGTTGGTGTAATGAGTTGGAGTTTTCCGTTTTGTGATACCACGGATTTCTCCGCACTACGTGCTCTCGCAATCCTAACCCATGAGAACTCCGCCCTCTGGGCTCCCTTCTC
>JASKJZ010000125.1 GCA_030154385.1 Clostridiales bacterium | reverse complement strand
CTCGGGGTCTTTCATACCAATCCTTGTCTTTATCGATATATCTGTTGCAGCATATGTAAAAATTTCTTCTAAAAATTGATGCAATCGTTCGGTGTCCGCTAAAAATCCTGCTCCCTTCTTCTTTGCAACTACCGTGGAAGAAGGGCAGCCCAGATTTAAATTAACCGTTGAATAGCCAAGTTCTTTTATTTGTTTTGCCGTTTCGATAAAATCGGAGGCTTGATTACTTAAGAGCTGGGGCACTAAATGAATGCCAATATTATTTTCTGGTAAGATATCTCTTCTTTCTTTTCCCTTTAGAACACAAAATTGATTGGTGGCGATAAAAGGCGAAAAATAGGTGTCAACACCAGCAAAATACTTTTGATACACCTGTCGGTATACATATCCTGTAATGCCCTCTAGGGGTGCAAAATAAATCAATCGGTCCTTATACATGATATTTTGCTAAATCAACCTGGAAATCTTGAATCATCGCATTAAAGATTCCAATTTGTTTTGTTAATTCACTAATTTGATCCACATAAATTGCCACATTTGCGCTTGCTTCCTCCGTGGATGCTGAGTTTTCCTCTGCAATTGCAGCAAGACTTTCCATATTCTCAAACAAAGAGGAAATCTTATCCGCTTCTTTTTCCAATTCCTGAGAAGTCTTAATCATCACAGTGGAAACAGATTTTAGATTTTCATTGGACGCACTGGAGGTTTCAACGGCACCAGCCAGACTTTCACTTTCCTTTTCAAGCACGTTATACTGGACATCGATTCCTTCAACCACCTGCGATACACTCATTAAAAAGCTAGTAAGACTTCCATTGATCTGTTCTACCGCTTGATTCGTTTCAAGAGAAAGCTTACGAACCTCCTCTGCAACGACTGCAAAGCCTTTTCCTGCATCTCCCGCTCTTGCAGCCTCGATGGATGCATTAAGGGCTAGCAGGTTAATCTGTTTTGCAATACCAGATACCAGTGATATAATCTGCGTCATATTATCTACATTTTCTTTTAATTCGTTGCTGCTTGTCTTGATTTGTCCAAACTTAAACAACACCTCGCTGATTTGCTTTGCCGTATTTTTAACATTATGAAAGCTCTGCTCAATACTAGCAACCGCATCTTCAATTCGATCCTTATTTTCCTGGCTCTCTCCAGAAATCCTTGTTACATTTTGAATACTGTCATTTAAGACCATAACCGAAGTTTCGGTATCCTCTGCTTGCTTTGTCGCAGCAAGTGCTACTTCATCCAGTACATTTGTTATGTCATTTGAGGCACTTTGCATGGTTCCTGCAATATTGGCTACTGAACCATTAAAGGTATACATTTCATCCACAATGGCATTGAAGCCAATAAAATCTTTCTGAACATTTCGTTTGATTTGATTAATACCTTCCATGATTGCTTCATATTCATCCCTGGAATGTACATTGGCAGCTTCCACAAACTCATGATTTGCAAGTTTTTGAAGCTCTTGTGCAATAAGTTTCTTTGGTCGTTGCAAAAGCATTGCAGCAAAAATTGAGGACAAAAAGGAAGCAGCACTTAAAATAAAGCTATCCAACGGATTAGACAATACTACAAAGGAAACAATCGCCATAATAATGGTATTTAAAACAGCAACCTTCACAAAGGATTGTTTGATAAAACCAAACGATAACAACTGATTCATTCTATATTTTTTAGTAAATTGTATTTCCTTCTCGAACGTAAGCTTTAAGGTAATTTCCTCTTTTGTCTGATTTATTATCTCCGTTTTTATATTTTCCTTGAAAAAACGAGCTACTCCTATGATTAGTCCACTTAGATAATCCCCCATTCCACGCTTGGAACGGTAGATAAAAAGGGCTTCATGACTTGAGATTGGTTTCATATCTAAGATTGGAGGTACTGCTCCACGAAAGCGTTTCATAACAATAACATGTACGTCATTCATTGATTTTAAGAACTGATAAGCAGATTCATGACGGAAGAAGCCAGGATAATTTTTACTAAACGTCTTGATATTTTCCTCCCCCATGATTCTCCAAATTTCTGCATGTGACTTTCCAGCACCTTTTCCGATATCGTCAACAAGTCCAATCGCTACGCGGTCCTCAACATCCTCCAAAGGCGTAAAAATATAATCGGCTGGAAATTTATAGGAGGCTAATGTGTCAGATACAATCTTATGCCCAAATAAGCCTCTGCATGACTCCATCCATGATGAAACAACGGTTCCCTTCATATATGCTCTTCCTTTCCTCATAAGGTAAAATAAATCAGTAATGATTTTTGTTTTTTGATTTATTTTAGCATTCTTAGCGGGCGATTTCAAGTAGCACTTGTTCTATATTTCTTATATTTTGCACATTTTTACATTTTCATCAATTCCTTAAGCGACGTTATCATATCCTATCGCTTGCTTTGGACAAACGGCAGCACATCTACCGCATTGAATACAATCGGGATGTTCTAAAACATTTCCCTTATACTGATATGGCACGATACCAAGAGCGCATTTTTTTTCGCAAAGTTTACAAGAAACACAGGCATCAGATATTGTTAGCACACGTTTGCTTTTTCTTTTTTGGGAAACAAAAGCAGCCAAGGATCCCATTGGGCAAAAACTGCACCAAGTCCTATGGTTGTAACGAAGGGAAAGCAGTATCCCAACAATCGTGGTAACCACAATGATTCGATAGAACACCATCCCAACACCATACCAATTTCCCCAGTTCTTCACGATGCCAAATCCAAACATGGAGAGCATAAATAGAACCATAAAAAAGCGAAAGCCCTTACTCTTTATAATTGCTGGTGTCTGTTTTTTCCCAGCGAATCGATACATGACCTGCTCATAAAAGCTTCCTCTTGGGCACAAATTCCCACACCAAAAACGACCCTTAACAAAGGATACTCCAATTGGTGCTACCATACAAAGTATAGCTCCAATTGCAAAGCGCAAATCAAACAAGCCCAGTACGACAAAGGCCAATAATAGTAAAAAAGCATACTTTTTCCAAATCTTCTTTAAAAACATAAATAATCTCTCCTGTCCGTCTTTTTTGTACAGGAGAGATTATAACAAATATTCTTTCATTTACTGTGACTTTATCACGCTGGTACCCGGTCAGCCCCGCCATTCCCCTCTACCATACAAGAGGATTAACTTTTCACAAATCTGGATACCACGCTCTATGTAATCTGGGTCAATCCATTCTTGTCTGGTGTGCATACCACCCCCCATAATCAAACCAGTAGTAATCGCTGGAATCCCAAGAGAATGTGGAATATTGGCATCCGTCGAGCCCGCGTAACATGAAATTTGCTCTCCAAAGTAACATTTAAGAATCTTTCTAGCAAACCGTTCCAGATTTTCTTGTTCGCTCATAAGTTCCAGATTTTGTCCGCAGGGCCTTTCTCCAAGCAAAGCATAACAAATGGATACATCGGGCTCTTTGCTCTTTTGTATTACCTCCTCAAAATAACGTTTGGCATGTAAGAGGCTTTCCGTCTTTTCGGAACGGATTTCATACAAGATACGTGCACTTTGTGCAATGGTATTTACAGAGGTTCCCCCTGTGATTTCTCCAACGTTAAAGGTTGTTTTGCTGCCATCCTCTGGAATTTGATACGCATACAATGTTTGAATGAGTGATGCCATCCTCTCAATTGCATTTGGCTCTCCAAAGTCAAAATAGGAGTGACCTCCCTTCGTATTAATTTCGATTTCATAACGAAGCGACCCTACTGAGCGATTACAGATACCACCAAGGTAGACATCAAAGGATACTACAAAGTCAAGTCGCTTCTGATAGCGAGAAAGAAGTGCTCTTGCTCCTTTTAAATTACCAAGCCCTTCCTCTCCCGCATTTGCCGAAACTATGATGCCATGCGCTAAGTCAGGTTTTTCTCTTGCCAAATATTTTGCTACTACAAGTAAAATGGCAAGATTTGCCGTATCATCTCCAATTCCAGGAGCATAAAGCCTTCCATCCTGCTCTCTTATCTTTAGCGGTTCCTCCTCTGAAAAGACCGTATCGAGATGCGCCATAAAGAGTGCACAGGATTTTCCCTCTTCACAACCATAAGGATAAATGACATTATAGGCCTCATCGACAAATACCCCCTCTGCACCTTGCTCTTCCAGCCAATTTTTACAAAAGTCCGCTCTCTTTTTTTCTTTATTGCTAGGTGCTGGCACCTTCATAAGCTGTTCAAGCAGTAAAAGTACGTCTGTCTTACTCTCTGGTAGATTCAAATTAAGTTCCACTTGTTTTCACCATTTCCTTCTTCTAATTAAATTCAATCTTTGGCTCTCATATTATGATACTGCATTTTGATTAGAGCACAACCGTCGCAATTTTTAAGGTAATAATCGTTTTTGATCCCTTGGGAAAAGTGTGGCTCTTCTGACATTATCAAAACCAAGCAGTTGACTGATAAAACGCTCCAGTCCAAGCCCCAGCCCACCATGTGGGGGTATCCCAAATTTATGCATGGCAAGATAACTTTCAAATAACGCGGGATTCATACCAAGACGCTTCATTTTTTGAATTTGCTGCTTATAATTATGAATCCTCTGCCCACCTGTGGTGATTTCTACTCCCGCAAACAACAAGTCAAAGCTTAGGGTCACTTCTGGATTTTCTACATCCTCCATTGCATAGAATGGACGCTTTTTACTTGGGTAATGTGTGACAAAAACAAAATCCGATCCCGTTTCTTTTTTGATTAGTTTCGAGAGCAGTCGCTCCTCCTCTGGCTCAAAGTCATAAAAATCCGTGATTTCTTTTTTGTATGCTTTGGAAATCCACTCCTTTGCTTCCCCAAATGCGATTGCTGGAATATGTTCTGCATTTGGAAGTGTAAGAGATAGAAGTGAAAGCACATCCTCATACTCGCTGGAGAGATACTGCATGGTTTCTTGTAGCATACGTTGTTCCATCTGCATAAGTTCCTCAAAGGATTCAATATATCCCATTTCAAAGTCCACACTGGTATACTCATTCAAATGTCTCGAGGTATCATGCTTTTCCGCTCGGAAAACAGGCCCAATCTCAAACACTCGTTCAAATACTCCTGTCATCATTTGCTTATAGAACTGGGGACTTTGGGCTAAGTATGCCTGTCTTCCAAAGTAATCAAGCTGAAAAATATTGGCTCCGCCTTCGGCTCCTTGGTAAACAATCTTTGGTGTATGAATTTCTGTAAAATTCTCTTTTTGTAAAAAAGCGCGAAATCCTCTGGTAACACCATCCTGCAACCGAAAAATTGCCCGCTCCTTCTCATTACGAAGCGTAAGAATGCGATGGTCAAGAAGCGTCTCTAGTGATGTCTCCATTCTTTTTTGGTTGATGACAACAGGAAGTGTTTCCGTTGGCTTTGACAGCACCGATAGCTCCAAAAGTTTTAATTCAAAGCCAAGCTTTGATCTTGATTCCGCTTCAACCTTTGCACGTATGCGAACACAGCTCTCTTCTCGTAATGCTTCTTCCGAAAACGCAGAAAACTCCTTGCTATATACCCCCTGTATAATTGACTGGCTCATCCGAATCAATACAAAGGAAAACCCTTGCATTCTTCTGATTTTATAGATGCTGCCATGAAGTTTGATTTCTTCTCCAATATGGTGCTTTATTTCCTCGATGCTTGTCAGCTCTTTTGCTGTTAACGTATTGCTTTCTTCGATTATTTTCATGTTGATCTCCATTCCTTCTTTCCTTATTTGCAAACAGCTTATGACATATCCATTATCATCCATGCAGGCATCGTCTTTATGCCTCATAGCCCCACCCCCTTTCAATAAATGCGTAAAAAAAGACCACATTCGCATCACTACCAATGTGGTCTTCAAAAACATAATGTTTCCACATAGGCACAACGCAACAAGCGCTTGTACCTATGCCATCATAGATACAAGCGCCCGCTATCGTCGTCCCTATTTATGATTCTAACTTGGACATATCCCATAACGAACCCTTCCTTTTTACTTTTTTCCTACTGTACCACAACAACAACTCTTTTTCAAGACAAAAAGGAAGGTGATTTTTATTTCGTTAATTGAATCTCAATATGTGTATCTTCTGGCATCAGCAAAATTCCATGCTCCATGACCTTACTTGCAGCACCTGTAACACTCGTTACTGTATCGATATGATGCAAATAAATGCTTGGTTTACCACCCATTGAAGATAATTCGAGAAGAACTCGATTCCCAACACGTTCTGCGGTTGCTGTAAGGACGATCTCTCCCTCAATGTTTGGAACCGTTACCCACGTCTTTTTTTCTTCCTTTAGCTGATACAAATGTAAGGTCACACCATCGGCATAATCATAATCCGGTAATTTACGTTCCTTGCCTTTTGCAAGTAACGTATTTTCTCTTACGTAGAGAGGAAGGCTAAAATAGTCGTAGGTCTCGGTGTACCATTTTCCTCCCTCTCGTACTTCATCACTAAGCAGATGTGTCCAACTTCCCTCTGGAAGATAATAGCTGACCTCACCACTCTCCTTAAAAATTGGCGCCACCAAAAGAGAATCACCAAGCATATACTGCATATCCAGATACGGCATCCCTGCTTCTGTTGGAAATTCCACTACCATTGGACGCATCACTGGAATCCCAGTGTTATGCGCATGCACTGCCATCTGATAGATATAGGGCATGTATTCACACTTAAGATTTGTAAAATAACGCACCACATCACATGCCTCTTCATCAAAGAGCCATGGCACCCGATAACTGGTCGACCCATGCAGACGACTATGAGTGGAGAGAAGACCAAATTGTGCCCACCGTTTATATAAATCAGGTGATGCCGTTTGCTCAAAACCGGATATATCATGGCTCCAGAAGGAAAAACCAGACATTGCAAGGGACAGCCCGCCACGTAGTGTTTCCGCCATAGAGGCATAGCTCGCAGAACAATCGCCTCCCCAGTGTACCGGAAATTGTTGTCCTCCGGCAGTTGCGCTTCTAGCAAAGAGCACGGCTTCTTTCTCTCCCTTTTCCTGCTTCAATAATTCAAACACCGCTTTGTTGTAAAGATAGGTGTAATAGTTATGCATCGCTACGGGATCTGAGCCATCCTGATAGATTACGTCAATTGGAATACGTTCTGCAAAATCAG
>JASKJZ010000124.1 GCA_030154385.1 Clostridiales bacterium | reverse complement strand
GCATATTTCAAAAGCAATAATAGGCAGCCTTGACAGTTATTTGAAATGGCAGCTTTTCAAACGGCTTCCAGAAGATATCATTTTTATCAATCGGGAGGAGGATTTAGGGATTACTGGACTTCGCACAAATAAAATGGATATGAAGCCAATCCAGTTCCATGAGCTTTGGAAGGGGGTATCAAAGAGGTCATGAAAAAGTCAAAGCATACGTATTTTACAAAAAAGATGTTTTATCGCTTCTTTTTTCCCTCTCTTGTGTCCTCGATTGGATTATCCTTTGGAAACATTGTGGATGCGCTTGTTGTTGGAAGGAAGATGGGAGAGACAGGACTTGCTGCAATTGCTCTGGTCGCACCTGTTTTTATGACTTATAATGTGTTGGATGTTGGGCTTGCAATTGGGGGCTCTCTTGAGTATAGCAGGCTGCTTGGAGAAGGAAAAGCAAGACAGGGTGTAGAAAACTTTCACCAGATGCTGTGTGCGGCAATTGGATTAAGCGTTGCCATGATGGTTGCAGGTACCCTTTTGCTGGTGCCAATTATGCACCTACTTGGTACGAAGCCTTTAGATGGCACACTCTATCTTGCGGCAAAATCCTATGCACAGATTTTGTTTTTAGCAGCGCCTCTTTTTTTTCTGAATTTTTTGTTTTATTACTATATTCGATGTGACGACAATCAAAGGCTTGCTAGCATCGGACTTGTGGTAGGGAATACAGTCGACATTTTATTGAACATTTTGTTTGTTATTGGTTTCGATATGGGGGTAGAGGGGGCTGCCATGGCCACGGTCATAGGAAAGGCGGTTGCAATTGCAATTTATCTGCCGCACTTTTTTTTGCAATGGACGATCTTACGCTTACAGTTGGTTAAACCAAATATCCGTCTGATTTGGAAAACCTTTTTGAGTGGATTTGCTTCTTCCTCGGAGTACTTATTTCAATTTTTCTTTTATCTGATTGTAAATCATTTGCTGCTTCGGATTGGTGGAGAAGGGGAACTTGCGGTTTTTCAAGTAGTAATTAATATTTCTTATGTGATATATGCCATTTATGAAGGAATGGGAGCAACCCTTCAGCCACTGGTGGGAACCTTTTATGGAGAAAAAAACAAAGCTGCAATGCGCATTACTCGCAGGCTTTCACTTTCTTGGGGGATTATTTTAGGTGCAATGGCGGCATTTATAGTAGGGAAAGAAGCCCTATCGGTTGCTGGACTATTTGGTTTAACGGAAGAAACTGCTGTTTTGGCCGTGCATGCGATTCGGCTTTTTAGTATCAGTACCTTAATTGGCGGATTGTCAATAATGATGGGCTTTTACTATATGGCAGTTGAAAATAGCAGATTGGTTTTTCTGATTCAGTTTTTGAGAAGTTTTGCGATATATCTATTTTTTTGTATGTTTTTAACCTTATCAAATATCGAATGGTTTTGGTGGACATTTCCACTCACAGAGGTGGTGTCTTTACTCATCTGGATGGGCATTCGAAGCCGCCAGAAGAAAAAAAATACGCTTGACTCTTTTGATGAAAACAGAATTTTATGTAAAGTAATTGAAAAAAATGAAGACTTTCAAACGGTAATTTCATTAATTGAACCGTTTTGTGAGAAATGGAGTGCAGACTTTTCACAGCAGTATTATGTGAATCTGACGGTGGAAGAAACTTGTCAGGCCATCATTGAGAAAGGGTTTACTCACATGAGAGAAGGGTATATTGAACTGACTTTAATTGCATGTGAAGACGGAACCTTTGAATTGCATGTAAGGGATAATGCAACGCATTTTAATTTAATGGAACAAAATACCAATAAAATTGCCTGTGATAGTGAGAATGGAATGGACACGATTGGCATTTATATGGTGAAAAAAAAGGCGAAAGAATTCTTTTATCGAAGGTATCAGGGATTTAATACACTTATGATTAAAGTATAGAGAGGAACAAAAAAATGAAGATACGATCCTTACGGCTAAAATCGGTCATTGCGGCGCTATTATTTTCGGCATTGCTTTCTTGTATATCGATAACCATCAGCTATAAAATATATAGCAATACCATTGATAAACATTATGAGCAAAATGCATGGAATATTGCAAAGGCAGCAGCTTCACAAATGAATGGAGACAAAATTCAGGAATACATCACAAAGGTAGAGGGGCTAGACCCCAATAACAAGGATTACCAAAAACAGCTTCAGCAAATCAAGGATGATGAGTATTACAATATGCTTGACATTTTGTTTGATTTAAAGGAAAGTCATAATACCCTCTATCTTTATGTAGAAAAGGTAGCAAAAGACAAGGTGACATATATTTTGGATGCGGATGTAGAAGGCTCGGCTTGTGAGCTGGGTGAGACGCGTCCTCTGGCGAAAAAAAATCTTGCGTACCTAAACTCCCTGGACAAAGGTCTGCCCCCGTTTATTACAAATTCCTCGGATTTTGGATGGCTGGTAACCGCAGGGGCACCTATTTTTGACAGCAATGGTACGGTAGTTGCCTTGGCATCGGTTGATATTTCAATGGATACAATTATGCGGGATCGGCACTCTTTTTTAACGTTTATCTTAATCACAATGGTTTCGGCTGCAATAATAGCAACAGCTCTTTTGATATACTATATTAATCGACAGGTGGTAAGGCCTATAAATGCACTTTCTAAGGCCGCAAGTCAATTTGTTTCGGATGCGGATAAACAAAAACAAAAGATGGGAGAGGAATCGGCAATTTCTTTATTGGAGATACATACAGGAGATGAAATTGAACATCTTTTTGATGCAATCAAGACCATGGAAAAGGATATCGGTAATTATATTAATAATCTTACTGCGATAACGGCAGAAAAAGAGAGAATAGCCGCAGAACTGGATGTTGCGACCCAAATCCAGGCGTCAATGCTGCCATGTATTTTCCCAGCATTTCCCGAGCACAAGGAGTTTGATATCTATGCAACGATGCAGCCAGCCAAGGAAGTCGGCGGAGATTTTTATGATTTCTTCCTGATTGATGATGACCATTTAGCTGTCGTTATCGCCGATGTATCCGGTAAGGGAGTACCTGCGGCGTTATTTATGGTCATTACCAAAACATTGATTAAAAATCAGGCGCAATCTGGAATTTCTCCATCGCAGGTATTTACCTTAGTCAATGAGCAGCTCTGTGAGAATAATGAAGCAGGTATGTTTGTTACAGCTTGGATGGGTGTACTTGAAATATCGACAGGACATATGGAGTATGTGAATGCGGGACATAATCCGCCATTGGTGAAAAAGAATACAAAGGAAGTGGAATTTATCAAGTCACGTGCCGGCTTTGTTTTGGCGGGAATGGAAGGAATTGCTTATAGGCAGAATGAAATGATGCTTGAGCCAGGAGATTGTTTGTTTTTATATACCGATGGGGTAACAGAGGCTACGAATCAAGAAAGTGAGTTTTATGGGGAAAATCGGTTAAAAGAACGGATTAAGCATTGCAAAGAAGGTGAGCCGGTAAAATTGCTTTCTGCGATAAAGAATGATATGGACATCTTTGTACTGGATGCAGCTCAGTTTGATGATATTACTATGTTAGCTCTTATGATACGAGGAGGGGAACAATGAGTAAAATTACAGTTTTTGCACGGATTGAAGAAATGGATCGTGTGTTTGGATTTATTGAAGACAAACTGGAAGAGCTATCGTTAAGCACCAAGTTGAAAGCACAAATTAATATTGCGGTAGACGAAATATTTGCCAATATTGTAAATTATGCCTATCCAAATTCGGATGGGGAAGTGGAAGTGGATATTGAGTTTGATGTACAGGAAGAAAGGACAATATGTATTTGCTTTATGGATAGTGGAATTCCCTTTAATCCATTTGACACCAAAGAACCAGATATTACCCTTGCGGCTGAGGAGCGGCAAATTGGTGGATTGGGTTTTTATATGGTTAAAAAAAGTATGGATAACGTCATGTATGAATATAGAGACGGAAAGAATAAGCTGATTATTATGAAGTGTGTAATCTAGTCTTTTTGTTTTTATAGAAGGACTTTGATTTCACTCTGAGTCAAAGCAGCAGTCGTTTCATCCATGTTAATAAAATGCATCCTTTTCCATTTTCAAAAAATACTTGAAATCCAAAAAATAATGCGCTATAATACCTCTTGTAAACAAAACTTAATAAGAAAAGTTCTTCGGGGCAGGGTGAAATTCCCGACCGGCGGTATAGTCCGCGAACTATCCTAGGATAGTTGATTTGGTGTGATTCCAAAACCGACAGTAAAGTCTGGATGAGAGAAGAAAAGTTGTGGAACCGTAAAAAGGTTTCCTATTCTTTGTATGATAGCTCCGAGTATATGCTCGGAGTTTTTTTATGCTTACATGGAAGGACTTTCCTTAGCAACAAAATTTAGTCTTTATGTAAAAGGAGAGAAACATGAAAGAGATGTCAAAAGCAACAAACAAAACCGTATTTTCAACCAAACAGATGGTGGTATTAGCACTCTTGTCGGCACTTGCTTATGTGTTGATGCTATTTCCGTTTCCAATCAAATTTTTGGGTTTTTTGGAATTGGAGTTTAGTGATGTACCGGCAATAATTGCAACCTTATCTTATGGACCGATAGGGGGAGTGGTAGTCGAATTAATAAAAAATGTGATTAAGGCAATGACTGCAAGTACGACTGCTGGAATTGGCGAGCTTGCTAATTTTGTAATTATATCAGCTTATATGGTTCCGCTTGGTATTTTGTTTCGAAAACTGAAGACGAGGCACAAAGCGGTAGTTTCCTTTGTTGTTGCGGTACTTGGTTTTGTGATTGCCGGTATTATTGTTAATTATTTTGTAACCGTGCCTTTATATGCTAAACTATTTGGTGGAATTGATAATGTAGTAGGAGCGGCTGCGGCTACGATACCGGCTATTAAGGATCTTGCAACGGTAGTTATTATAGGAATTACTCCGTTTAATGTGGTAAAAGGGATTTTAATATCTGTGACAGGCTATGCGGCGTATAAGGCATTTTACCGTGTAATTAAATAAAAAGATAAGATGGCATCATCATAGCGTTTACTTGGTTTTATGAACGTACGGAAAATTGATACGATAGTTGAAATGCGAAAAAAACTGTTGTAAAATAATTATGTTGGTACGTTAGCTAGATTGAAAAAGAAGGCGGGGACCGAGTATGAAGATGGAAAACAAAATGGAACTTAAGGCGGCTGGAATAAATTTGGAAACAGGCTTAGATCGTTTTGTGGGTGATGAGAGATTGTTTCTTGATTTTTTGAAAAAATTTCCAGAAGATTCAAGCTTTATAAAGCTATCGCAGGAGCTTTCCAAGGATAATGTGCAAGAGGCGTATAAAGCAGCGCACACCTTAAAAGGAGTGGCAGGTAATTTGTCGGTGGATTCCTTATACCAGACAATACTACCGTTAGTGGAAGCTCTTAGAAAGGGAAGGTTAAGAGAGGCAAAGCAGTATTTTCCAATTGTGAAAGAATCCTATGAGCAGATTGTGGATGTCTTGAAAAAAATATAAAATTATATGGGTATATAATGCTGGGACGAGGATGTTTCTTTGTTCCAGCTTTTTTGTTATGCACAAAATCCGTTGCCTTTTTATCAGAACCGGGATAAAATAATAAGAATAGGAGGTAAGTGACATGAAAGTATTGTTAGTAAATGGAAGCGCAAGAAAAAATGGCTGTACATACACGGCACTTGAAGAAGTTGCAAAGACGCTGGAAGAACTTACAATTGAGACGGAAATCATTCATCTTGGTAATCGTCCAATCAACGACTGTATTGCGTGTGGAAAATGCAGAGAGTTAGAAAATGCCTGTATTTTTACAGAGGATGAAATTAATAATATTATAAAAAAAGCAGAGAATTCCGATGGATTTATCTTTGGAACACCAGTATACTATGCTCATCCAAGCGGCAGAATTTTGTCTGCTCTTGACCGTATGTTTTATGCGGGAAAAGAAGCCTTTGCATATAAGCCGGGTGCCGCCATTGTATCCGCACGCCGTGCTGGAACGACTGCTTCGATTGATGTCTTGAATAAATACTTTACCATATCTGAAATGCCAGTGGTTTCCTCTTCGTATTGGAATATGGTGCATGGAAGTGAACCAGAGGATGTAAAAAAAGACCTAGAAGGAATGCAAACGATGCGAAATCTGGCCAGAAATATGGCATGGATTTTAAAGTGTATTGAAGCGGGAAAAGAAGCTGGTGTGCATGCGCCAACAGGAGAAAAAGGAAATAGAACGAATTTTATCCGATAATAAAATTGAAATAGGATTTGTCAATATTTAAAAAAATAGGTTGACAAATCCTATTTAATTGCATACAATCATTATATAAACATTGCGTACAATTAAATAGAATCAAAATGAATGAAACAGGAGGATAAAAAAATGAATATCTATGATTTTTCAGTATTAAATTTGGAAGGTGAAAGTGTATCGTTGCAAAATTACCAAGATAAGGTTATACTAATTATTAATTCGGCTACCCAGTGTGGGTTTACGCCGCAATATGATGAATTACAAGATATGTATGAAAAATATCAGGAACAAGGTTTTGTTATATTGGATTTTCCATGCAATCAGTTTGGAAATCAGGCACCAGGAAGTAATCATGAAATCGCCGCTTTTTGTGATTCTCGTTATGGGATTTCATTTCCGATTTTCTCTAAGATTGAGGTAAATGGAGAAGGTGCAGATCCACTTTATCAATATTTGGTAGAGCAAAAAGGCTTTAAGGGCTTGGATGAGGAGCACCCATTGACAGCGATACTTAATAGTATGTTAGAGAGAGAACATCCTGACTACAAGGAAAAACCAGACATTAAATGGAACTTTACTAAGTTTTTGATAGACCGGAGTGGAAATGTGATAGAACGATTTGAGCCAACTACAGATATGGGGTATGTTGAGGCAAAGGTTCGAGAACTTCTATAAGATATCACATGGTTAAGGGCATGTCCGGACGCATATCATTTAGCAGGAGAAATGAATATGAATGAGAATAGCAAATATGATAGTTTAAAATTGGAAAATCAGTTATGTTTTCCGCTGTATGCCTGTGCCAAAGAGGTCGTAAGACAGTATAAACCTTTTTTAGATGAGCTGGATTTGACTTACACACAGTATAT
>JASKJZ010000123.1 GCA_030154385.1 Clostridiales bacterium | reverse complement strand
CCTTCATAAAGAATTTTAGGAATGATAGTTTCACCCAAACGATTCACGATTCGTTCAAATTTATAATACAACCAACACATAAATTTGATATATGCATTTTTTAATATATTTTCTGTTTTTCCACTTTTCTTCATGGAATCAAGGACGCTATATATGGAAGAAGCTACATTTCCCCTCTGAAAATCATTCATTCGCGGTAACCACTTTTTTAGACTAATCGTGATAAAATCCAAATTCATTTGAAAATTCATCCCCATTATCTCACTATAATAGGCTAGATTTTTTTCATCCGGATTTGGGATTTTACCCTCTATAACAACACCCGTCCCTCTTGCTACCTCATAATATTTCTTAATAAAATCCCCTATTTTCTCCGAGAAACCATTAATTCGATAAAAATATACCTCTTTACTTTGTCGGGAATTTAAATCAACAAAATAATCATTAAGGTTTCGAATCTTTTTGTGTTCAAACATAGAGCATTCTCACCTTCAATATCTGATTTTATATCGTAACTTTTTGCTAGAAGACCAAATAAAACCGCTACTAACAAATAGAATATACACAAAAAAAGTATAACACAACAGTTTTTGTATTTCAAGTAACCCCGTATTTGATTTATTGTCTATCTTTTTACCATCCATAATGATATAATAAACAGGACTTTCCGTTCAGGAATGTATTATTTTATAGGGGTGACACTTATCATGAAAAACGACATACTATATTATAGTGTTGGTGCGTTGTTATATTGCCCAGCCAATAAACAAAATATTGTTGAATCTATCATTAACGAAAAATTTGGTTCGAATTTTTCGCTAGCATTGTGTCTAGAAGATACAATAAATGATTCCTTTGTAACGCAAGCAGAACAGACGCTTATTCATTCGATAGCGAAAATCTTTACTAGCTATCAAAAACAGCCTTTTTTCCTTCCAAAAATATTTGTAAGAGTCCGTAATGCAGAGCAGATCTGCAGATTAACAAAAGCATTCGGTGACGGAATCGAAATCATTACTGGATTCATAATTCCAAAATTTTCATTGATCAATGCAAATGAATACATACATGAAATTATAAAAGCGAATGAACAAGTTTCAAAGAAGCTCTATATTATGCCAATATACGAAAGTTCTTCCATTATTGATTTAAGACATCGAATTGATATTCTTTATTCGCTAAAGGATGCTCTTTCTTTAATCCATGATTTAGTTCTCAATATTCGTGTCGGAGGAAATGACTTGTGTCATATGTTTGGTTTCAGAAGGCATTCTGACGAGTCCATCCATCGTATCCGACCTATTTCAAATATCTTCTCCGATATTATTACCGTATACGGTATGGACTATGTAGTTTCTGGCCCTGTATGGGAGTACTATTCTGGCGACAGCTGGGAGAATGGGCTGCAGCAAGAAATTAAAGATGATATTCTTTGCGGTTTTACTGGAAAGACAGTCATTCATCCAAATCAAATTTCTGTCATAAATAAAGCATATCAAGTATCAAGCACTGATTTTCATGATGCTCAATCGATACTGAATTGGAAACAAAACTCCAATTCTTTCGTATCTGGAAGCCTTTCTGGAGAACGTATGAATGAATATAAGACCCATAGCAATTGGGCTCAGCGAATCATGTATTTGGCGCAAGCCTATGGTATCAAAGAGTAAAAAAAAACAGGAACCACTTGCTATGGCTCCTGTTTTTTTATGTTCTACTAGGCATCTGCTAGTTTTTTGATTATTCCACAGCATTTGTAATGCACAAGAGGATAGTACTCCAAGGGAACCTTCTTTTCTTTTGCCAGTCTTACTAAATGTTCTAACTGTGAGTCTCCCTTATATCTTTTATCAATTAAAATCTTCCAGGGAACCCGCCGCAATAGAACCCTGGTAGCCTCTCCAATACCAGGTTTAACTAAATTAATATCATCTATACCAAACTTATCCGCAATACTTCTCAGCTCATCTATACCCAGTCCTTCTATTTTTTCATCCTTAACATCCGCATTCATGATAAATTCATGTTCAATCGCATGAATAAATTCATAGGAGAGGTCAGCATCCCTTAATTCTTCATAATATACTGCACCATGAAAATCATCTTTTCCTATTATATCATCGCGTAAGAATGTTCTGCTTACTAAACCAGAAACTGTACTATTCAAACAAGAGCTTGGTATTAATATATCATCATGCGTTCCACATAAATCAGTTACATTTGCTGGATCCGCAATTACCGCGATATCCGATGATACTCCCTCATATTTTGCAATATCTTTCTTTAATTCCTTCAGAATTGCTCCCTTTCCAATCCATCCATCTACAAACAGCAATTGTTCTGGTTTGTATTGTTTTAGCAGGAAGCTCATTGCATTATCATCAATTCCTCTGCCTCTTATGATTGATATCGAATAATGAGGTACATTTACTTGATACTTTTTAGCAAGGTATCGTTTTACTAAAATTCCAATTGGAGTTCCTGCCCTTGCTAAGGATACAAGTACAATATCGCTCCCCTTATATTTTATTATCTTATCCGAAAGTTTTCCCACCGCAAGTGCCACCGATTTTGAATAATTGTCAAGCGCATCCTGATACACTTGCATATATTTTTTTGTTGGGACATATTCAATTGGAAGCATCTCACTATAATGCTTTCCTTCTTGAATTAGCTTTTCTCTTACTTCCGTAGGTTGTGGCTCAACCATTCCTGAAATATCCTTCAATAGAAGAATCACATCATCTTCACTATATGAGCTTTTCAATCTAGCACCACCTAATAATGTTTATTTTTTTACATCCTTTTCCTAATGCACCAACAAGCGATTGTATGCCTTGCTGCTCCTTTAATTCAGAATCCGTAACTACCAAAACTTGATCATATTCCTCAATATCATAAATATATGTCGTTCGATTGGAATCATACAAGCTTTGAAGAGTATATCGATGATGTAAGGGATAGTCTTTTTCACTACTTACGACAATCGGACTTCTCGTTGTAGAATGACATCTCACATGATAACCCAATTCTTCCATTTCTTTTCCTATATAAAGAGCTGGATACATGAATTCCTCCGACCCGATAACCAGAATTCTATCATTTGAATTTACTTCCATTCGGTCTATCACTTTTTTGGCCAAAACACGGCATGCATCCTCATATTCCGAAGAATCTAATATTCTTCTGGCATTCATCCATCCTTCAACGTTTGAAATAATAAAATTAGTCGCTGTGTTATTTACATCATCATATTTTCCATCTTCCAAAAAAGAATCCGCCAACTCTCCGTACTGTGAATGATCGGTTTTCACTAAATAGTAAAGGTCTATTTTCTCTGCCGCAAATACTTCAAGATGTTTTTTTGTCATTCCATTCAATAAAGAAGCAACCGCAAATTTGATATTCTTTTTATATGCTTTTTGTAGGATACGTATTATCTGAAGAATCGTATTTCCAGTTGTAACTTCATCTTCAACAAAAATAATCCGATCAATATCATGTATAACCGCATCGATATCATCTTTTACCAGCTTTTGTTCCGTTGCATGGCTATGTGTTTCCGAAAAAAACAAATACTCTACACCCGGTATAACTTCTCTCGTGGTTTGCATATATTTTGTTCCCATGGATATCGCAACATGAGCACCTATTGCAGTCGCAGTCTCTGCAAATCCAATTAATAATAACCTTTCTTCCTTATACTTTCCGCTTAATTCTTCTGCCAAGCAATCAAATAAAGAAAGTGCCCGCTTTGGTGAAACAGGTACGTGCTTCCCTTGCAACGGATCTACAACTAAATATGACCTTTTGGTATTATTCTCTCTCTTAGCTATTTGAACTAAATCCTTCTCACTATACTTCATTATCCATCCTTACCTCTAATGCCCCTTGTGCTTTTCTTTTTTCTTTTTCTGTTTCAATTCATACAAACGTGTAAGCTCATCCTCTTTATGCTCCCGCTTTCTTTTTTTGCGTTCTGTTTTTAATTGCTCCTGCTGTATCTTAAGCGCCTGTTGCGATTTCGTTCCAATACCAGTTTCCCGTAATTGCTTTTTTACTTCTCGCTGTATGCGCTTCGGATTTTTTTTATTCTCTTTGACAACTGCATTTACAGCGGGGCTATACGAAAATCTTGTACATTGCGTTTTTATCTTTGCATAAATTCATTTTACATCTTTCCAAACGATTCAACAACCTATTATTTATAAATCATTACCCACCATCTCCAGTGGCAACTAATGAATCGCACGCAACACTTCAAGAGGGCTCTCTAATGGTGAGAAGTCTTCTTTTCGCGCAGCGGGCTGTGATGTTCCATCTTTTAAATACCATGCCGCCTGAACTGCCCTTAAACCTATTGCTCTTGCAGTTTCCAGTTCTTCGCTTCCGCCATCTCCTACATATAGGCACTCCTCTGGTTTTACCGAAAGTTCTTCCATACATCGTCTAAAAATTTCCACATCCGGCTTTTGAATTCCCTGTTCGTAGGATAGATACAAAGCATCAAAATAAGGAAACAATACACTAGCCCGTATGACCTTTGCTTCTTCCGAAAAACAATTGCTAATTAATCCCACCATCCGATTTCTTTGCTTTAACCCCTCAAGCATAGGAATAATTTCAGGATGTAGGTTATGAAAACAAGCCTCCTTTGCTGCAATCCGTTTTGCTACAATTACGTTCAGGCGCTCCTTGGTATAGCAGTGATTCACTTCTAAAATATTTGTTATGATTTCCTCCAGTGTCAGCATTCCAATCGTGCGCTCGTATTCGGTCGGACGCCAAAGTATCTGAAATTTTTCTTCCGAGATTCCAGCATCTCTTGCCATTTGCGCTCCAAAATAAAGTTCACTGGAGTAGTGTGTAATCAAAGTCTCAAACATATCAAATATGACCGCTCGTATCAAAATCCTTCCTCCTTCTTCCTAATCCTCCAAACTTTTCATTGCTTCCAAGGTTTTCGAACATAATGTATCAAGCTCCCATCTTAATTGCTGTGCACCCATTCCATTTCATGCTCTGGTACCATGCTTGGCACACTCAAAGAAACTGCACGACTTGTTAAATCGTGCAGTTCTTTAACTCTTTTTCTATCCTACCTTGTATAAGCTTTCCATAAATCTGCTTATCGTACTTTTGTAATATATTGGTTTACGATGGATTCCAACATTTCCTGTCGTCCAGAGATATTTTGTTTCACACCATTCGTAAGTGCATATGCTTCCAACTCTTTAAAACCAACCTTGCCCTCGACAATGTCTTTTCCGAGTCCTTCTTGATAGCTTGCATAGCGATTTGCTTTAAAATCCTCTAACACCTTGTCCTCTAAAAGCGCTGCTGCCACCTTTAATCCATGTGCAAAAGTGTCCATTCCTGCGATGTATGCCAGGAATAAATCATCCTCTTCAAAGGACCCGCGACGTACTTTGGAATCAAAATTTAATCCACCCTTATGAAGTCCGCCAGCTAATAAAATCTCATACATTGCCAAAGTGGTATCATAGATATTCGTTGGGAACTGATCCGTATCCCAGCCAAGCATAGGGTCTCCTTGATTGGCATCTACGCTGCCTAATACTCCATTAATTCTGCATTGATTCAACTCATGCTGGAAGGTATGTCCTGCTAAGGTTGCATGATTTGCTTCAATGTTTAGTTTAAAGGAATCAAGCAAATCATATTTTCTTAAGAAGGAGAGTACGGTTGCCGTGTCATAATCATACTGATGTTTCGTTGGCTCCATTGGCTTTGGCTCAATTAAGAATTGCCCTGTAAATCCAATTTCCTTTGCATAATCAACTGCCATATGAAGAAGACGTGCCAGGTTGTCAAGCTCTAGGCCTGTATCGGTATTTAACAAAGTCTCATAGCCTTCTCTTCCGCCCCAGAATACATAATTCTCACCGCCAAGCTCCTTGGTAATCTCCATTGCTTTCTTGATCTGAGCCGCTGCATAAGCAAAAACAGTAGCGTTGCAAGAGGTACCAGCGCCATGCACAAATTTATCATCCCCAAATGCATTCGTCGTTCCCCACAAGCACTTGATACCAGTACGAGCCATTTCTTCTTTAATAACTTCTACAATCTTATCCAAACGCTCATTGGTTTCTTTTAAATTGTTTCCTCTTGGTGCAATATCGGCATCATGGAAGCAAAAAAATGGAATTTTCATTTTTTCCATAAATTCAAATGCAGCATGTACACGCTCAATCGCTTTATTCATTGCATCCTCTGATTCATCCCAAGGTCTGTGAATGGTGGAACCGCCAAACGGGTCATTTCCCATATAGGTAAAGGTATGCCAATAGGACATAGCAAATCTTAAGTGCTCCTTCATTGGCTTGCCAAGAACAATTTCTTCTGGATTATAAAACTTAAAGGCAAATGGATTCTTGCTTTCTAAACCTTCAAATTGAACTGCTTCAACATTAAAATATGACATAAGCTCCTCCTTTTTAAAGTGAATATGGTTACGTTTCATAGTTCTAACTTCATTATATCTCTTTATTCGATAAATGCATGGCTTTTCTTATCCAATAAAATAAGACAATCTTGCCCTTGTCCCTTCTTTTTGATAGAATAAAGAGCATACCATGTACTTTACTGTTATAACCACAAATGATATTTTCTATCAAAGTAAAGTAGAAGATATCATAGACAGGAGCGTGTCCCTTGAACGATGAGTTCGAAGTAATCCCAACGAATCACCTAAAATATGTCAATATGGTCTTTAATAAAATTCAATATCGTTCTCCTCATACGCACAGGGAGTTTGAGCTAATTTATAATTTTGGTTGTGATGCCATATACAATTCCAGCTCTATTCGCGTACTTCTAAAATCAGGCAGCTTTGCCATCTTCAATCCAAATCAAGCGCATGAGATTATCGCACAAGCCTCTGATCCCTTTATGGTTTGCTTGCAAATAGCGCCTGAATTTTTTGAAAATATCAATGAAGAGCTTTCGTATCTGGAGTTTGATGCTTTTTATTTGGAGGGTTATGATACTACAAGAATGAGAGATTTGGTCACGCATCTATCCTACGCTTATTTAAAGCAAGAGGATACCTATAGCTTTGAATGCGCTTCGTTGATTTATCAGATATTCAAAGAATTGTTCGATACCTTTCCACATCATATCACTACCCCTTCCGAAAAAAAGAGTAATGAGGAAAAGGCGTTTCGATTAAAAAGAATCTTAAAGTATGCAAAAAATCACTATACCGAAAAAATTAGTCTT
>JASKJZ010000122.1 GCA_030154385.1 Clostridiales bacterium | reverse complement strand
CGCGTGTTTGCATTTTCCAAATCCCATGTTGTATTTTCATACATATCAAGAGGTCTCCCCTCCGATGGTGCGGTATAACGAAGTGGATCTCCCTTCGCTGATTCGATTTTAATGACATCAGCTCCTAAGTCTGCCATGAAACGTCCAGCACTCGCTGCCGCAATAAAGGTTGCTAATTCTACTACCTTGACTCCTTGTAAAGGTTTTCTATCTGCCATAATAACATCCTCCTTCGATTAATAACTTTTGATTAGTTTAATTCTTCCATCATAGCTGGAATAACCTGGTATAAATCGCCCACCAGCCCGTAATCCGCCACTTCAAATATTGGTGCATTTTCATTATTATTAATTGCGATAATCTGCTCTGCATTTTGCATACCAGCTACATGCTGAATTGCGCCTGAAATGCCACATGCAATATAAATTTTTGGCTTTACTGTGGTTCCTGTTTGTCCAACCTGGTACGCATGATCAATCCATCCTGCATCAACTGCCGCCCTGGAAGCTGCCACAACGCCGCCAAGCTTATCGGCAAGCTGCTTTAGAAGTTCAAAGCCTTCTGGCTTTCCAAGTCCCATACCACCTGCAACGATAATTTCTGCATCCGTAAGAGATACGCTATCTTTGATGGTCTTTACAATATTGATAACCTTCGTACGAATATCACCATCTGCAAAGCTTGGATGTAAGGTTACAATTTCACCCTTTCTACCTTCTGCAAAAGAGGCTTTTTCCATAACACCAGGACGTACGGTAGACATCTGCGGTCTATGATTTGGGCAAACAATGGTAGCCATCAGATTTCCGCCAAAAGCAGGACGTGTCTGTTTGATCTTTTTATCCTCTGGGTCAATTTCTAGTTTCGTGCAGTCGGCGGTAAGACCAGTGTTACAACGAACGGCAAGGCAAGGGCCTAAGTCACGTCCAATATGTGTAGCACCAAGCAGTACGATTTCTGGTTTATATTCCGTAATTGCTTCATAAATTACCTTGGTATAACCATCGGTGGTATAATTTTTTAGTGCTTCATGGTCTGCTACATATACCTTATCGGCGCCATACGCGAATAATTCCTCTGCGAGTCCACTGATATTCGATCCACAAACGATTGCGCAGAGCTCACATCCAACTTCCAAAGCCAATTTCTTGCCTTCTCCAAGAAGCTCGATTACAACTGGCATAAGCTTTCCTTCTCTTTGCTCTGCAAACACCCAGACGCCCTTATACGCACTTAAGTCCTTTATTTCTTTTTCTTCCTCTGTTTTTTCGATTGCACCAAATGGGCACTTTTCTACACAGACACCGCAGCTTGTACAAGCAGAGCCGATAACTGCGATTTTATTGTCCATCGTAATTGCCCCAAACGGACAGTTCTTCACACAAATCGTACAGCCTCTACATTTTTCATTGATTACATTTACAGCCATTTCACTTTACCGTCCTTTCTCTTATAGATAATGTTTTTCTTTCAAACAAGAAACTAACGCCTCACTCATTTCCTTTGCCGTACCACTAAGCATTTCACCCTTGCCCTTTGCTGGTGGTGTAAAGGAACGAAATACTTGAGTTGGAGACGCGTTTAATCCACAATCCTTTGGAGAAAGAGCAACATCCTCATGATTCCACACGGTGATTTCTTTTTGATAAGCCTCCATAATCCCGCCGATGCTCATATATCTTGGTTCATTTAGCTCTTTTACTGCGGTTAAAAGACATGGTGTCGTCACTTCAATTTCTTCGTAACCATCTTCCATTTGACGCTGTACAATTGCTTTTCCCTATTCGAGTTTGATATCTTGAACATAAGTAACCACTGGGATATCCAGTCTTTGTGCTACCTGAGGTCCCACCTGCGCGGTATCCCCATCAATTGCCTGACGTCCTGCAAAAATCACATCGACATTCCCTACCTTTTTGATTCCCGCTGCTATTGTGGTAGAGGTAGCGCAAGTATCGGCTCCTCCGAATGCGCGATCACTAAGCAGGTATGCTTCATCTGCCCCCATCGCCAAACACTCTCTTAACATATAGGTTGCCTGTGGAGGTCCCATGGTAAGTACAGCAATTATGGTATCTGGATTACTATCTTTATAAACAAGTGCTGCCTCAAGTGCATTTGCATCATCTGGATTTAAAATACTTGGAACACCATCACGTATTAAGGTTCCCTTTACCGGATCAATCTTTACTTCGTTGGTATCTGGTACCTGCTTTACACATACTAAAATTTTCATTATGATTTTCTCCTCTCTCCTATTTCTTCAACAACTTGCCTGAGATAACCATCTGCTGAACCTGTGATGTTCCTTCATAGATAGTGAATACACGACAATCTCGATACATACGTTCAATTTTGTAATCCTTGATAAAGCCATAGCCTCCATGAATCTGAAGCGCTTTTCCTGCGATTTCGTTGCAGATTTCCGATGCATAATATTTCGCCATCGAAGCATTCATACTGGCATCCTGATGCATATCCATCATATAAGCGGCTTTGTATACCAACTGCTTAGCTGCCTCAAGTTTTGTTGCCATATCGGCTAGCATAAAGCTGACCGCCTGGAAGTCACCAATCCGTTTTCCAAACTGTTTTCTTTCTTTTGCATACTTGAGTGCTTCATCAAAGCAGCCCTGTGCAACACCAATGGACTGTGCCGATACGCCAAGACGTCCCGTGTCCAAGGTCTTCATCGCATTGATAAATCCTTTTCCTTCTTCGCCAAGCAAATCGCTTTCATGAACACGTACGTTTTCAAGGATAATATCGCTGGTCGCACAGCCTACCACACCCATTTTATTTTCTGGCTTACCACAAGATACGCCAGGAAGCTTCATGTCAACCACAAAAGCACTGATTCCTCTGCTTCCCTTGGTTGCATCTGTTTTTGCATATACGACGGAATAATCTGCAAGAGGTGCCATTGTAATAAAGCATTTACGACCATTTAATACATAATATTCGCCGTCTTTTACTGCGGTGGTCGACATACCACTTGCATCCGAGCCCGCTCCTGGTTCGGTAAGTGCAAAGGCTAGCTTTTTCTTTCCGGTAACCACGGGACGCAAGTACTTTTCCTTTTGCTCGTCGGTGCCTGATAATAAAAGTGGTCCTCCTGATAAAGAGTTTGGAGAAGAAACATAAATACTTGCCACACCGCTTACTCTTGCAATTTCCTCCATTACAATGACATAAGAACGGGCATCTGCTCCCTGTCCTCCAAGCTCCTTTGGAATTTTTATACCAAAAAATCCAGCCCTTGCCATCTTCTCTAAAATTTCCTCAGGAAAAGTTTCAGTCTCTTCCACTTGATCCAGGATTTCATTCGTCAGTTCTTTTTCTGCAAACTCTCTTGCTAATTTTCTGATTAGTTCATGCTGTTCCGTAAAATACATGCGTGATCCTCCTATTTTTCTTTCTATTTCCATAAATCGAATCAAAAAATGTTATCTTTTTTGATTCGTATACTTGTATACATGTTTATCAGAAAATGTTGCGAAAGTCAAGTCTTTCTCACTTTCGCAACATTAATTATTAATCTACTTTACCCATTTTTGCTAAAATCATATGAACGATAAATGGAATTACTACAACAAAGATGGTAAGATATCCAAGATATCCATATCCTTTGCTTACGAGTGGAATCAATCCAAACTGTGCAATCGAGAATGCTACTACTACTGCAATCACTGCGATGATGATGGTACGCATCTTACGTTTTCCTTCGGATGCCTTTGCATTATTATCTTTCTTCTCTAAGCTATGAACAAAACGAGCAACCACACCTGCTACCATATTTACAGCAGTTGAAACAGCACCAAGAATAATCAGGATTGATATAACGGGTGTCAAAACCTTTGCCCCAACTCCAGTCTGTACCAAAAGTAAGGTTGGAACCTTTGCCGTCGCAAGATCTGGGTTATTAATAACTGCCATCATACCAACGGTACACATAAAGATGATTACTGCATTTACAATAAATCCATAAATCATACTGGTCTTTGCTTCTTTTTCATCGGTAAAAGGCTGTGCATGCTGGGTCAGTAATCCGATGGATGCCAACTGGAATGCGGCATAGAGAAAACCTCTCCAAAAAGCAGGACCTGCTGGTGCTGGCGTTTTTGCCATTTCTGAAATATTGCTGGTTATCGTTCCCCACTGTGCAATAATATTTGGAATATAAACAACCAACAGACCAACAATGATGATAACCGAAATCGTAGCTGCTGCCTTTCGTACAAGTTCTGTACCATAGATTGCAAGAACAAAGATAAAGACTCCAATAATCAATGTACAGATAATATAAGGAATTCCTGTAAGAGCTTCTAGTGTTGATCCACCTGTTGCAAACGCTACCGCTGGTGCAAGGCAAATTACGACTAGATATACCAATTCATATAAATTTGAAAACACAATACGGTATTTTCCATAAAAGCTATCCGTAAAGCTTCGGTAATCGTATGTATTGTGGCGTTTTGCATAGCGAAGGGCGTACCACTGGAAAATGGCTCCGATTGCCTGTGCAAGAACTGGGGTTAAAAGTGCCCAAATTCCAAAAGATACAAAGTAAGATAATAACTGAGCGCCGGATGCAAATCCGCCTCCAAATTGTGTTGTAAACCATACAAATGCAACACCAATCGCTACTGGCATTTTGTTTTTATCGATCATGTTTCTCTCCTCCTGATTATCGAAAATTGATTATAACATTTCTTTTAATGTTTCTACCATCGTTCTCGCTTGCTCATAATTCACCATCTGACGATCCACTTCGATTTGAATGAATGGAATATTTTCTCTCTTACATCCATTCATGATCGGTACAAGATCAAATTCTTCTGGATCACAGAACTTTGTCATAAATAATACGACACCTTGTGCCTTTTCTTCTTTTGCCAGATTCAAAACATAGTCCACTCTCTTTTTATCAACATCGTAGAGTACCGAACAATTCCCCATATCCGCAAACTTTTCAGCCAGAGCATCTAAGCCAGCCTTTGCCTCCGATGCATCCACACGGTATTGTCTGGATTCATGTGCAATGTCATCTGCCACAATTTGCATGTTGTTATCATCCAGTATTTGTAAGAGATTTTTACTATCCGCAAGAATACCAGAAGTGACAATTCGTATTTTTTTTGGTTCGTCATTCTCTAGCATCTTTAGTTCTTCTAACAATTCCTTTACTAAGGCGGTATGCTCTTCCTTTGCCATAAAGTAAGCACTTTTAAAAACATCGGATCGCTGTGAGGCACTAATGCTTGCATGTATGGAACAAGCCTTTGCAAATTCGCGCATCACAAGGTTGTGCTCGTTATAAATAACGATGGATTTTTTCAGCTCCGCATCAGAAAATTTCATACCCGTTGCCTTTTCTAAATCCGCAATTACTCGTTCATAACCAGCCTTGCAAAAGGCAACCCCGACTTCATTTTCGCGGTTTTGTGGATAGGTCATCGGAATAAAAGGTATATCTGTCACGGCATACTTCCAGTTTTGTCCCAGACACTTTAGCGAGTCACATAAAGATGGTACAACGATCGCCGATACTCCTTGATAGGAGCCCTTAATGCCAAGCTCTAATACAGACTGCATAATACTGCAAATAAAGGCAGGAAAATAGCTTTTTGCTTCGTTTACTTCCACATCAGCGCCCCATGCGCCAAATGGAACCATCCCCATTGCATGAATGATTTCCTCTGGTGTATATACAGGAACACAAGCCACTACCTTTTTCCCTTTCGCAAGATAATCATCCAATTGTTTTTTAGGCGAGGATGCTATCTGATGAAATTGATTCCATAATTCTTGTAATGCCATATTATCTTACCCCCTTGTTTGCTTCCATAATTTCAGTAAGCCCTTGTACACGGGTTTCATACTGCGCCTCCGAAAAATTACGAGGATCTGCCTGATCACCATCAAAGGAAGCGACTGGAATGTCACAATGTTCCCCAATCTGGCGACTCATCTCATACATAAATCCACTCCAAAGCTTGCAAGAACGGTTCGTATGTACCAATAACCCTTCCGTATTTGTTTTTTTCACAATGGCTTCGCGCTTATCTCTTGCCTGCTCTAGATTCATCGCATTTGGAACATTGCAATAGCAACGAATCAATCCGTCCAAATCGTCATATAGCATACCAAAGGCATCCGCATAGATGGTCGCTACCATGTTAATTCCTCTTGATTTTAACCCGGTTGCAGTAACGCGAAGGTGCGGCCAGCAAGCAATCCCTTCAAACATAATACGATATTTTTCTTCCGCACGGAAGGTACTTGTTCCCTCTTTTACCGCCTTTTTATATTCTTCCAGCAATACCTCAAAAGCTTCTGCTGCCTCGACCGTTCCCCTGGCACAAACGGCTACTGCCATATGATTGAGAAGATCAAAACCATTTAATGGAGATGGTGTATATTTTGTATAAGAGGTCGCTTCCAACCATGCTCTGGACGTACGATTGGAAATTTCCATCACTTCTTTAAAACGTTCTTCTGACCATTTTTTTCCTGTTATTTCTTCCAGCTGCTTGATTGCTGCAAGAAATTGTCCCTTTACATAAGCAATCTGCGCATCGGATACTTCATAATCCGGATTGAATGGGATATCGATTAAAATCATTGGAATATTTAATTCTTTTGCAATATTTTCATACCATTTGATCATACAATTGCATATATTATTACAGCAAAGCACAAAGTCAGGCTGCGGCATATTCTGCTCTGGTGCATCCTTGACCTTCATATAAGCAAGACTGATTCTGGCATACGCACAAATATCATTGGAATATCCGTCAGCCTCGGATACATTACACATCCGCTCACCAGCCCCTCTGGCTGCAATCGCGGCTGCTTGATTTTCTGGATAACAGACTTTGATACCAAGCGTCTGAAAGATTTCCTGTGGAAAATTGCTGGCACACCAGCCTATTTTTTCACCACGATCCTTTGCCTCTTGTACTTCCCGGTAATGCTTTACCACGATTTCATTCAGCTTATACTTCGCCGAATTTGGATCTGGGACATACTTTTTTTTCTGTTCCTGTTCGCTCATCAAAAAACCTCCTTCAAATAGCTTATACATTTATCCCTGCTTCGCTTACTTACTTGGCTGGCAAAGCTGACTTTGGTATTTTTTTAACGAAGCCAGTCAAAAAAAATAATCGAATATGTTCTCTAGTATACAAGAAGTATTAAAAATTATTGCAACCTTACTTCCTTGGGTTACAATTTCTGTTTAATAGTATTCTAGTATACAAGAGTTCTTCAATAAATATCGTTGTGTGAATCTCACAACGACATTTATTACTTTATTAGAATAGCAGTATTTGTAGAAAAAGTAAATA
>JASKJZ010000121.1 GCA_030154385.1 Clostridiales bacterium | reverse complement strand
CCTCGACAAGGCGCTTCTTCGTCCAGGACGTTTTGACCGTCGAATCATTGTAGAAAAGCCTGATTTAAAAGGACGTGTTGAAATATTAAAGGTGCATGCTAAGGACGTGCGAATGGACGATACCGTTGATTTAGACTCCATTGCACTTGCGACCTCTGGTGCCGTTGGTTCTGACCTTGCTAACATGATTAATGAAGCAGCCATCATGGCTGTAAAAGATAAACGCTCTAGCGTTACACAGGCTGATTTGTTTGAAGCTGTCGAAGTCGTAATTGCAGGTAAAGAAAAGAAAGACCGAATCCTAAATGAAAAAGAGAAAAAAATTGTAGCATACCATGAGGTAGGACATGCACTGATTGCAGCTCTTCAAAAAGATTCGGAGCCCGTTCAAAAAATTACGATTGTTCCAAGAACGATGGGTTCTCTTGGATATGTTATGCAGGTTCCAGAAGAAGAAAAATATCTGATGTCACAAGAAGAAATAGTTGCCGATATTATTACCTTTTGCGGTGGACGTGCTGCAGAAAAAATCATTTTTAATTCCATCACTACCGGCGCTTCCAATGACATTGAAAAGGCAACTGCTATGGCACGCGCCATGATTACCCAGTATGGTATGAGTGAACGCTTTGGTATGGTTGGACTTGAATCGGTTCAAAACCGTTATCTGGATGGACGTACCGTGTTAAATTGTGGAGAACAAACAGCCGCTCAAATTGATGAAGAGGTTATGCGTATCTTAAAGGATTCTTATGAAAAAGCAGAAAACATGCTTCTTGATAACCGAGATGTAATGGATAAAATCGCAGAATTCCTCATTGAAAAAGAAACCATAACTGGCAAGGAATTCATGAAGATATTCCGCGAAATCAAGGGAATACCAGAACCCGAAGAAACACAAGAAGAAAAAAAGAGCGAAGAGACTATAGCCGAATTTAAAAGCTATGAGCCACAAGCCGAAGCTGCAAACAACGCAGCCGAAACACAAGACACGGAATATTAATTTATAAAAAAGCGCCAGGATGACATCCCGGCGCTTTTTTTATAGTAGAATTCCTCCAAAGGTAAAGGAAAAGCTTAATTCTTTATTTCCATCAATCAAAAACTCTTCATGTGTTTTTGCTCCCCAGGTATCATCTCCCGCAATTCCCATCTGCTGTTTGGAAACCCGTATAATGGTATTATGTACCTGTGGCAGCTCATTGGGGTGCATGGCCTGCTCTAATTCATGCGGTGTGAACGGAAGTGCAGAAAAGTTCATTTCATCCCCTTCAAAAATCAGGCCACATCCACGATCATCAAAAATCATGCCATATCGAACATCCGTCTTATTTCCGCACTCTTGCGGTACTAAATAACCAGCCATATTGTCTTCTACCCTATTTTGATAAACCGAAAGCTTCGCTCCTCTCTTTCGATCCCAATAGGTCTCTTCAGGTCCATTTCCATACCAACGGACATTCTGATAATCGGCATCCAGCTTAAACATAACACCAAATTCAGGAAGTTCTCCAAGATCACAAGCTGGCTGATAATTAAGAGTCGTCTTAATTTTACCATCCTTCCTCACTTCATAGGAAAGGGTACAACTGCTAGCTGGAATCGTAGGCAGGTAATAGGTATAGCATACGGTCACGCATTCCGTTCCTTCTTCTACCGTTGGATTTGGATAATACCTTCCAAAGGTAGAAGGATCCGCCATCTCTGCCTGACTAAGAAGGGGCATATGACTAAGATACAGACTTGCAAGCTTCCAATTACCATATCTTGCTGGCATTCGATTTGCCACATCATTGTCTACAGGTGCTCTCCAAAAATTTGGTTTTGGCATTCCCTTCAAAAGCTCCCTTCCAGCAAATCGATAAGAGCAAAGCCCTCCTTGCAAGACAGAAAATAAAACTTCAAAGCTATCTCCTGTAATACCAACATTATAAAGGGTTTTTACGACCTTCAAGGAACCATGTACCGCTTCGTCTTTCTTTTCAATTCTTTGATATACTGCCTCATAGAAAGCAACCTCATGACCTTCTTTCGCCCAAAGTGTATCTTGCTTTAAGCAAAATGAAAGTCTTATGACATATTCCCCTGCTGCATACAGCTCATAAGCGGGAAGCATAATCTCTGCTCTATCCAAAGCTTCAATCGATATTGTCCGCTTTTCTTTCTTGTATTCGATTCCATCCTTTAACAAAATCCAATAGGCATCATAATTGTCGGTATTGATAAAAAGGTTCTTGTTTTCAACAATCCATATCCTGTCCTTTTGCTGTACCGCGATATTTTGATAGTTATATTTTACTTCCTGCATCTTTGGAGAAGGTTTTCGATCTGCTGTCGTAATTCCGTTACCGCAGAAATTATTATCGGTCGGACGATCCCCAAAGTCTCCTCCGTATGCATAGACTTCCTTGCCATATCGATCCTTTACAAGAAGTGCCTGATCCATATAGTCCCAAATAAACCCTCCCTGATAAAGTGGTTCTTCATCCGTAAGATCGGTATACTTAAACATAGCCCCCAAAGAATTTCCCATCGCATGTGCGTACTCACAGCAAATATAAGGCTTACTTCTGTCGTTTTTTAAATACTCTTTGATTTCAACTACGGGTGGATACATGTGACTTTCAATATCACTGGTATCATTGTATCTGCGATCTCTTACAATTCCTTCATAATGTACCAAGCGACTGGAATCGAGGCGCTTGAATAGTTTTGACATCTCATAAATGTTGCTTCCACCAAACGATTCATTTCCACAAGACCAAAACAAAATACTTGGATGATTTTTATCTCGTTGATACATGGAGTTAGCGCGGTCTAGCACCATACCTCTCCATTTCTCATCATCTCCAGGAAGAACCTGCTCCATTTTTTGAAGTCCAAATTCCACATACTGCCAAGTGCCATGCGTTTCTAGATTGGTCTCATCCATTACATAAAGTCCATACTGGTCACAAAGCTCATAAAAATAAGTCTGATTTGGGTAATGACTGGTACGAACTGCATTGATATTGTTTTGCTTCATCGTAATAATATCGGTTTTAATATCTTCCTTTTTGATACTACGTCCATATCGTTGATGAAATTCATGTCGATTAACACCTTTGATTACCAAGCGCTTACCATTGATACACATCAATCCGTCCTTCAGTTCAAAACGCCGAAATCCTACTCTTTGTGGAATGACTTCCTTTACTTGTTGATTTTCACCCACTACTTCAATCCACAGTTCATAAAGATTGGGTTCCTCCGCACTCCAAAGCCTTGGCTGTTTCAATAAAAATTCAACTTCCATTTTCTCTTTGGGCGCACTTAGCATGGAATGAAGGATATTGCCACGGTCTTCTAATGTTAAGCGAATTTGATCCTTTGGATTTATTTGAGAAAAGGAAAAAGAAACTCTCAATCGTCCTTCGTCAAGTGTTTCCTTAAGGATAGGATCTACCTTCAAATCTGCTACATGAGTATCTGGAATGCTGTATAAATAAACATCTCGATAGATTCCAGAAAAGCGAAAGAAATCCTGATCCTCCAGCCAACTTGCACAGCTCCACTTAAATACCTGCAAAGCCAGTTTATTTTCTCCCTCTATCAAAAAATCGGTTAATTCAAATTCGGAAGGAGTAAATGTATCGGTACTATATCCAACATATCTGCCATTGCACCAAAGTGCAAAGGCACTCTCAACTCCTTGAAAGGATAAATAGGTACGCTTTTTCTTCATAATTTCTGGCTGATAAAAATATTTCACATAATGCCCTACAGGAAGAAAGCGGCTTGGAAGCTCTCCGCTTACGATATCCTCATGTCCGTCCCATGGGTACTGGGTATTGACATATTGAGGTCTATCATATCCTTCTAATTGCATATGAGCAGGCACTTTAATGTCTTCCCAATCCTTACAAGAAAAAGACATGTCCTCAAATCCATCGATACACTGTGTTAGATTTTTTGCATAATAAAATTTCCAAACCCCATTTAAGGAATATTGAAACGAACTTTTTTCCTCTCTCGCCTCTTGCCTGGATGCAAAAAAATGATGATCCGAGTGTGCGGCTTCTTTATTCTCCCGAAATATCATAGGGTTGCTAAGTTTAGAAAAATCAAATTGACTCATATATACCTCCTACTTCCAACTTGTATCATATCTTTTTTAATCCTAACATAGAATACGCTTCTTTTTTCTTTATTTTCAAACAAAAAACATGCATTTTCAATCATGAAAATACATGTTTTTCATTAATCCATCCACCCATACAAGGTCTTTATTTCATAATTTCTTACCTCACCTGGTCTGGTTTTGCACTCATTTTTCCACTTAAGAGGGGTTGTACCCATTTTTTTCAAAAAATTTCTTCCAAAGGTACTACTTGTTTGAAAACCGCAGGCATTTCCAATATTGGATACAGACTCCTGCGTGGTTAGTAGTAATTGACAAGCCTGTTTAATCCGCACACCATTAATATAGTCAAGAGGTGTCTCCCCCGTACTTTCAAAGAAGATCCGACGAAAATGAACCTCACTCATGTGGCATAATTCAGCTAAGGTCCCTATTTTTAGTTCACTCCGATAATTTGCATGGATATAGGAGAGTGCTGACTCAATCGTAGCAGTTTGCTTTTTTATACTTCCAATATTTTGTGCAGGATCTGTCTCTAAACGAAATCGTTCAATGAGCAAGGGGGTTATCAGCCCCTTCACAGCTTCCCGATAAAAATGCTTTCTCTCAAACATTTCTTGTACAATCTGATTTACAATCCGTCCTAACTCGATTTTACATCCTTCCTGACACACAAATGCTTTTTTTTGAATCAATTGTTCAAATTGGATTGCCATTGCCCTATTTTCTTTTTGTATCAATTCCAAAAAATGGGCCACATCAAGAAATAGATATTCCCAGTGAGACAGCATCCCATCGGTTCCAACCGTTGCATGGGCTACCTGTGCTGGAATAAAAGTAATGCAGCCCGCCTCATATGCAATCAGCTTCTCTTCTGTACGGATAAAGCCACTGCCAGACAGGCAAATGCCAATCTCCAAATGATTATGAAAATGAAGTTGACCCGCTTGATTGTACTGGCGTTTCCAATGCTCTCCCTTTAAAATCATAACGGGAAAGTCTTCTGGAAGATCATAATATCGATATTCATACATCCCAAGTTTTTTTCTTGCCATTCTTACACCACTTATATACTTTCTTTACTATCACTTTCTAAGCCTGTCTTAAAAAGGCTACATATCCTTTTTTCGCTTCATAGACATCCGCTTTGCTTGTAATCTCCCATGGAGCATGCATATTTAGAACCGCTACTCCACTGTCAATTACTTCCATCCCATACAGTGCCAAAATATAAGCTATGGTACCTCCGCCCCCTTGGTCTACTTTCCCAAGCTCCGCTGTCTGGAAGGCTACCTCATTATCATCCATTATTTTACGGATATCTGCCATATATTCTGCATTTGCATCATTGGAGGAATATTTTCCTCTCGACCCGCCATATTTATTAAAGACAATTCCTCTTCCTAAAAAGGCACTGTTTTTCTTTTCGTAGCAAGATGCAAACTGTGGGTCATAGGCAGCACTAACATCGGAAGAGAGCATTCTGGAATTTGCAAGACATCGGCGTAACGATATTTCGCGATAGCCACCCATTGCTTGCAAGAGTTCTGCTACCACATTTTCAAAGAATTTGGATTCCATTCCAGTCGCTCCAACACTTCCAATTTCTTCTTTATCAACCAAAATACAACAGGTCGTACGTGCAGAATCCTCCACTTCAAACATAGCCACCAATGAGGTATAGGCACACACACGGTCATCCTGTCCGTATCCGAGGATCATGCTCGCATCAAAACCCGCTTCTCTGGCCTTTCCTGCTGGAACAACCTCAAGCTCAGCCGATAAAAAGTCCTCCTCTTCGATTCCATACTTTTCGTTAAGAAGCTTTATAACACCTTCTCGTACCGCTTCCTTTTCCTTTCCCTTTAAAGGCTTGCTTCCTACCATGATATCTAAGGACTCACCTTCAATTACCTTTGCTGCCTTTTTTTCAAGCTGTTCCTGTGCCAGATGTATCAAAATATCATTGATGCAAAATACAGGGTCTGTTTCTTCTTCTCCCACTACTACGGGCACCACACTGCCATCCTTCTTGCATACAATGCCATGGATAGCTAACGGAATCGTCACCCACTGATACTTCTTAATCCCACCATAATAATGGGTATCTAAATAGGCAATCTCACTATCTTCATAAAGTGGATTCTGCTTAATATCAAGCCTTGGAGAATCAATATGCGCTCCTAATATACGCATTCCATTTTCCATCGGTTCCGTCCCAATATGAAAGAGAACAATTGACTTATCCATACAAGTCGCATATACCTTATCACCTGGTTTTAGTGTGTTCTCCTTATCAATTATTTCTTCTAGCTTGCGATATCCATGTTTTTTCGCCATTTCAATCGCAGCGGATACACACTCACGCTCTGTTTTACCATGATCTAAAAAAAGACGATAGGAAGCATTTAACTGCTCCAGTTCCTTAACTTGCTTTTTTGAATAATTTGTCCAAACATTTTTTCGTTCCATTTTAGCACTCCTTTATCTTACTTGTTTTTATCTTCAAATAAGGAACCAATTAATAGCAAAAGTCCCCCAAGAAAAATCAACATATCCGAAAGATTAAAAATAACTTTTTTCAATCTTCCATAGTTAATAATAAAATAATCGACTACATATCCTTTTTTGATACGGTCGTATAAATTGCTCAGACCTCCACCTAGCAAAAGCGCAGTACCTGTCTTTAATAATACATTTCCACCCGTTGTAATCAACTGAAACAAATATAAAAAGGCGGCACCTAATCCAGCAAAAGAAAAACGAAGCACCCATTCTGGCTTCTCTTGCATAAAATTAAGCATTGCGCCTTTATTGTGATATTTTGTTACGATAATTTTATTTCCAAATTTTTTTTCTTCTTCTCCATACGTTTTATTTTCCTCGATGTATTTTTTCACAAATCCATCTCCAAATACAATTCCAAGTATTCCAAGTAAATACTGCATAAACAACCTCTTTCTTTTTTTTTTATTCTTCTAACATATCCCATCCCGAAATGAACGGTTTTAAAAAAAACTTATCCCCCTTTGCGTTACGGTACGATGGATAATGCAGTGCGACAAACGCACCCTTTGGTCTGTGTTCTGTGATCTCTCGTATTTTTTCCAGTGTTTCATCAAAAACAAAGGTCACATTCTCACTACAAAAAATGCCAGACATATCAATAAAATTCAGGGCAAGGCGCAACACATGAAAATCCGATTCATACACATAAATTTGTGCAGTTGGTGCAAGC
>JASKJZ010000120.1 GCA_030154385.1 Clostridiales bacterium | reverse complement strand
ACGACAAGATCACATATTTCATGATCACAGAAGCCTATCATGAAATGAACCGCAAAGACCTCGCCGTGAAAGCGCTGGAGCGCCTTTTAGAGATCGATCAAAAGTTCCATGATCAATTGAAGCTTCGCAGGAAAAAAGGGAAGGGGAATGACTCCTCCCGAAAAAAATTCAACCGCAGATGTAAAGAGCATACGCAGTCCATTTGGCGATATCGTAAAAATCGACGCCACATATATTAACATACAAAACGACACACTTACCATAAGTCCCAGTATTAAGGTAAGAAGAAATGCAACAAAGCAAAGGAGACTGGCAGGCAATCTAAGCCCATAAGGCGCGGGTAAAAAAGCCGCTATGATAAGAATCGGAAAGCAGCGCAGCAACGACTTTGATAAACGGTTGGCTAGACTTCTGGAAAACCACATCGCATAAAGATCGATGGGACGACATAATTCATAGGCAATGTTTCCATTCATGATGACATCAAAGATTTCCTCCTCCATCATCCAAGCTGCAAAAAAAGCCAAAAATGCCTGTTGTAACCAAACATAGGAAACCGTTGCCGAAAAGGTCATCGGAAATGCTGCTTCATTTCCTTGATAAAAGGCACGGTATACCAGTATTTGCAAAAGTCCCCATACAAACTGTGTTATAACACCAGCAAGCGCGGCTGCCCGATACTGAAGTCCCATGGAAAAACGAAGTCGAAAAAAAGAACGATATTTTTTTTGCATCCTGTACCTCCCTAGATGTCATAGGAGCGGTATAATTCTGCTACCGTCTCGTCCATGGAGCCAGTTCCATTTTTGATATCTGCAAGACTTCCATCCATCAATATCTCCCCTTTTCCAATCAAAATCACGCGACTGGTCAAGGCCTCAATGTCTTGCATATCATGGGTGGTTAAGATTACGGTCGTCTTATGCTCCCTATTTTGTTTTAAAATAAAGTCACGAACCGCAAGCTTTGATACTGCATCCAGTCCAATGGTCGGCTCATCCAAAAATAAGAGGCGAGGACGATGCAATAAAGACGCTGCAATCTCACAGCGCATCCGTTGTCCAAGGGAGAGCTGCCTGGCAGGGGTCTTAAGAAGCTCACCTAGTTGTAGTTGTTCGGTTAATTCGGTTAATGCTGACCGATAATCGTGGTCAGAAATGGAATAGATATCCTTTAAGAGTGCAAAGGAATCAATGACGGGAACATCCCACCATAACTGCGAACGCTGTCCAAATACAACGCCAATTTCCCTGACATAAGAAATCCTGTCCTTCCAGGGTGTGCGTCCATCGACCAAACATCGTCCACTGTCTGGTGTTAATATCCCACTAAGAATTTTAATCGTAGAGCTTTTCCCAGCTCCATTGGGTCCAATGTAAGCCACCATTTCGCCCTCGCAAATGGTAAAGCTAACATCCTTTAACGCGTGAATGACTTCGTATTCTCTGTGAAACAAAGCCTTGCAGGCCTCACGAAAGCCTGCATTTCTTTTTGCAATCTGGTACGATTTGCTAACGTGCTCCATCGTAATCATAGCTGCTTCCTCCTGGTAGTAATATTTTCATATCTTGCCAAGTCGGTCTGGTTTTGCTTGGTTCTCCAAACAAATACCGAAGGTAAAATATTCAGTTGTTTAAGACTATGGTTTATTATAGCAATGCATGAAGTAATTGTCAAAAATAATTACTCCTGCTTTAATTCTTCCCTTCCAAATTCCTGAATGGATATGTTGCTTTTGTTTGGATTTGCAAATACAAAGGTCTTATCAACGTAGTCCACATAGTTTTGAATCTTATCATTGGTCGCACTGATGATTGCCTGTACTCCTAGATTGCGAATCAGACCAATACAGCTTCCGACTTTTTCTCCATCCATTTTCGAGAATGCTTCATCTAATATCACCAGACGGGGCATCGGCCTTCTAAGGCTAGCGGTCTGATTTATTTTGTAAACTTGTGCAAAGCTTGCAAGGAGCGCCACGTAGAGTGGATTTTGCCCCTCACCGCCGGAGTTTTTGGATAGCATTCGAGACAGTCTCATCGGGGGCAAGCCTTCGACCCGCTGTTCCATATCAAAGGACAAATAGGTGCGGTAATCCGCATACTTTTCCAGGTTCTCTCTTGCCTCCTCCAGTGCCTTACTATCTCCGGTCTCCGGTGGCATAAATAGCTCCAGAAGTTCATCGATGTAATCCTTATACTTGCTTTCATGCTCCATCGAAAACAAGTTCATCTGATTTTCGCAGGTATCGCTTAGGGTATCTGGATGGATTTCCAAGTTTGGGTCCATGAACATATCATAGAACTTCCCCTCTTCCTTGCTGCTTTTTGTGATGATGAGCTGGTACTTGTCCTTTCCAAAATCCAGCTTTTTCAACACCCGATTGAGCTCCTCCTTCTGCTGCATGGCTTCTTTTATAGCATCACGAATTTTAAAAACGAAATCCGTCTTAAAATGCAGCACCGCAACCTTCGCCTGCTTGTTTGCCCGTTCCAAAAATTCAAAGAGCCGCTCACTTTTTAGCTGATTGAGAAGAAGCTCGTACTCTTCATTTTCTTGGCTGGTAAGGGAAAATCCGCGATAAGCATACATTCTTTGATACTCCTGTCTCGCTTTCATGAGCTGTTCGTATGCTAGCTTTTCCTTCTGGGCTAACCGTTCCCAATTTTGCAGGCAATACGTCCTCCACTTTTGATAGGATTCTTCTTCTTTTCCCTTCATAAAGTCTTGATACGCTTCCTCTTTCTTCTCTTCTGGCTGAAACTCCCTTGTTTTTTTTGTCCAATCCTCTTCTAGTTGAAGCATTTCTTCGTTTATTTTTCGAAGCGCCGCCTCGTGATAATTGATATTTTTAATCAGCTCCTCTTTCCTTTGATCATGTGCCTTAATGGCCTGCGAAAGTGCCCGTTCCTTTTGCATCCATTCCTCTGCACTCGTTTCCCTGCGCTCCTCTACGCGTTTTTTTAATGTATTGATTTCCTCCGTTGTTTGAAGAAGGGTTCGAACATCCGCTTTGTACTCCATATATTGCGATATATCCTCGGATAACGCCTCTCTAGCAAGGATTCGATTGGCTTGCAGGATAGTTGTCTCGTAAGGTTCCATTTGTTTTTGGAGTTTGTCTTTACGGGACTTGATCCATTCGATCTTCTCTTTTAGGGCATTGGAGCCAATATAGGCCTGCTCCACATATTTTTGCGGATTCATATGCTGCAGCCTATAGCCTTGATAGAGGATGCAGTCCTTTGTGATTCCCTTCTTATGCATCCGAAGTTCCGCCATTGATCCACATTTGATCACGGTTCCAAGAAAATAATCCACAAATCTACGTGCATAGGGGTTCTGGGTCAGAATCTCTTCGCAAAGTGCTCCCTCCATAGGAGATTTTTGATTTTTTTCAAGCTCCTCCGTATCAATCAGGATTGCCTTATGATACTTGGCCGGATCCATGGTACGATATAATTCGAGTGCCTCCTTTGCATATTTGGGTTCTGTGATGAGCGCCAGCTTATTATTTCCCATGTACCCTTCGATGGCCTTTCGCCACTCTTCGGATTTTAGTTCGATTACATCCGAAAGAATCTCTACCTTAATTTCTTTTTGATATTTCTTTGCCAGCTCCTCCATTAGATACTCTTTTGTTTGGAGGACAAACCTAGGATATACCTTTTCTCCCATTTTTAGTTGCTGTAACTCTTCCTTTAATGGAACAATCTCTGTATTTAGCTGCTCTTGCTTTAACTGTGCGGCCTGCTTTTTCTCTTGCTCCTCTTGACGAATGGCGGCAATGGCCTCCTTTAGTCGAAGCAGCTGTGCTTCGTCCACCCGGTACTCCAAAAAAGCCGCTAGGGCTTCTTTTTCTTCTAATTGAAAACAAAAGGTGTCTTCCCATTCCAAAAGTCCCTTTGCCACGCGGTCGTACGTCTTTTTTCCTCTTTCATATTGATCCTTTAGCTTTGATAAGGATGCAATTTCATTGGATAAGTGCAAGGAATCACTGTTCTCCATCGCAACTATGATTTGATCCCTTTCCTTACCAAGCCGCTCCCGCTCCAAATCCATTGTTTCCCGTTTCTTTTTTAATTCTTGCTGCTCTTCCAGTAAATGCTGTCGCTTTTGTTTGCGCAGCTTGATTTCTTCGGTAAGCTGCAATAGCTCCAGCCGCTCAGCATGATACAGAAGGAAAGTACGTTCCTTTCGAATCCTATCATAGCCTAGATACTGCATTTTCTCTGCTTCTAATGCTTCTATCTCTAGTCGTACCTCCTCTAGCTTTCGCTTCATACGGATATACTGCGCGACACTCTCTTGCATATTTTCGATCTGAATGTCTTGCTTGACGCAGATATATTCCTTTACAAATTCCTCCAGCTTCGTATCCATACGAAACGGAATGGCCCGCTTAAACAACGAAACGAATTTTTTCTCCTCCAGCCCTCCAAAATATTCCTCATATAACTTAGCACGAAAGGCCTCATTCGTCCTTCCATAGTAAATCTCCTCTTTTTCATAATGACTCTTTAAATAATCCCGCAGCTCTCCTGTTGTAAACGGCCTTCCTGCGATACGATACTCATTTTCTAAGAGTCCGCCGGTATGACGAAAGAACAAACGGTTCACATCGTTGGACGCAGTATCTACATCAAAGGCAACACCAATACATTGCAGCTCCTGCTTTTCGGTGTCCTCCCATTCCAGTACAATCGTACTGGAAAAATTTTGATTTCGAAGGTAACTGGAAGCTCCGTTTTCCTGCACATGCTTCATCCCTCTAAGATATTCAATCAAGGTACGATCTGAATCCTCTTTGGCGGCCTTATTAAAAAAGCCCCTTCCATTGGTATCCGCATACAGCACAAGCTGTATCGCATCTAACACCGTTGACTTACCACTTCCAGAATGTCCGGTAAAAAAATTGATCTCTGGATGAAGCGAAACAATTTTTTGATTCATATAATGCCAATTATTAAAGCAGATCCGTCGTAAAGCCTGAAATCTGTCCATCTTCATCCTCCTCTTCTTCTTGTTCGATTTCTTGCTGATATTTTGATAAAAGAGTAGCAATATCCATGCCATTGATCACCTCATGAATCGTTGGATAAATCAATAGCCTGGTACCAGTCTCTAATTCCCCTGTTGTATCAAGAACTTCAATCACCTGATATTTTCTAAGGGCGCCAACGGCCTTCTTTACCTCTGTAATCGGGATTGCCTTGTTATCCCAGAGCCGAAAGATGTAAACCTTCGCATAGAGCTCCTCAAGCGTGGTAAAGACATGAACGGTATTTGATACCTCATTCATTTTCTCGTCATAGATGAGCTTTAATAGGAGTGTAAAGATCGTTGTAAGCTTGGTAAGCTTTTCTCCTTGCAGCTGATTGCTTTGCAATACCATAATTCCATATTGGCGATTTTCCCGCAATAAAAGCCCTGCAATTTGAAAATATTCCTGCAAAAAATCAAGGTGCCGCTCACATACGCGGTATTCGCTGGAGACGACATACCTTCCTGCCTTTTTGTCATATTTTTTTTCTAACAGATAGGTTTGCCGAAACAAAAGGGAAATTACGTCCTCTATCTTTTGCTTTTCTTCATCTGCTAACTGTCTGTAATATTCCATTTTGTTTTTCCCTTCTTTCGAAATGTAATCTTTGGATACGTAAATCCCGCATGCGTTATTGTTTCTTCTTCCAATACCTCTGCAAAATATGGGCTGTTCTTTCGCAGCGCATGATCATAGGCAAGGATTAATAACTCAAAGTCCCTTTTACCGGTTACGCTCTCCTCGGATGTGGTATAGCAACCATCCTTTAGGCGTTCCCATACAAAGGCATCAATCTCTTTTGTCTGATACCGCGTATCCATTTTATTCATTCGAAGGATCTCTTCTTTGGTAAGCTCTTTGGGTGCTTCCTCTGGCGCAGGCACTGTAACATTCTCCTCAAATGTCCTTCTTTGTTTCTTTTGATAGAAGGAACGATTGGATACGATCGTCAGATCATGATAGTTCATCTGCTCTTGCACACGTGTCAGAAGCGAACCCTTGGAATCCTTTGCCAGGGCATGTAAAAGCTCAACTAGCATTCCTTTTGCATTATCCTTTTGACTGAGCAGATATTCTAAGCGATTGACGGTTGCCTTAACGTATTTGGTATATTCATTATCAATATAAGCAATCCGCTTTTCCATGTTTGTAATACCACGGCCGATTGCATCCAAGACCTCTTCGATTTCCTGACTTGCAGAAAGCTCCTCCTTGCCGCTTGCCATCAGCTTATCCTTCAAGGCAAGCATTCGAGCTTCATCGCTTCTTATTTTTTCAAGCAAGGTCTTGATATCATTTTTATAGATGTAGAAATTGTCATTTGTTTTTAAAAGAGCATACTTTTTATTGACGCTATCCTCTACAAAAATAGCAAGATGCTGATTTAACAGTGCCTCGTAGCTTTTTTGCTTGAGCAGCGTTTCAAAAAATTGATCCATATTATGAAGCAGCTCTTGCAAGGAACGATTGAGTCTGGAAATATTTGCTTTCGCTGTCCCTAAAAGCTCGATACCTGCTTTTTTATCATAATAAAAGGAATAGATTGTCGCATACACATTCTGTATGTATAAGGTCGTCTCTTCTTCCTTTGGATGCTCCATACCGTCTAGCACTTCAATAAAGGCAAATGCGTATTCTGGTATCAAAATGTTCGTTCGAAAATTTTGATAGTCCTCTATTTTTTTTAGCCAACCAAAAGAAAGAAGCCGATTTAGGATTTTCGTCGCAACCGGCTCCTTTTCTAAACTTCCACTTTCTTCTTCCTCGATCACATCGGCCGAAACATCAACGATTCGTTTCGAAAAGTGATCCTGGATCATCTGTATACAGGTATCTTTTGTTAAAAAGTAATCATTGTATAGATATTCCTCGTATAACAGCAACAACGTTTCTATATAAATATAGCGGTTCTGTGACTGGAATAAGCCAAAGAACCGCTCTGGAATCGAATAAATACCCTCCATTTGGTCTTCCCTTCCTTTTTCATCTCCCCCATTATATCGGTTTTTTTGGATAGATGCAAGAAGGTTATACCGTAAATCGTTCAATCAATCCTTTCATCTGCACGGCCTCCTCATCCATTTCACCGGCTGCGGCCTTTAGATTTTCCACTAACTGAAATTGATCTTGTGCGTTTTCTGTCAGCTGTTCAATTGCACTTTGCGTCTGCTGTGCCATCGCCGAAATATTTTCGATATTTCCTAACGTCTCTGTCTTAACGGATTGAATCTTTTCCATCTGTGCTACAATTTCATTCATTTGCAGACCAATTTCTGTGGTCTTTCCCCGAATCATTTGAAAGCTTTCCACGGTATCGTGGAGGGATTCCTCTTGATTTTCAACGGCTTGTTTTGCAAGTACTACACTCTC
>JASKJZ010000119.1 GCA_030154385.1 Clostridiales bacterium | reverse complement strand
AATCCGTTCCTGAATTGCCTCTAAAAACTCTTGATAATCCATTTTGTCCCTCCTTATAACTTATCTGCAAGACCACGCAGATTGTCTGTGTCCTGCAAAAAGCTGTTGATTTGAAAATCTTTTTTCTGCATATAGTCCACCCCCAGCGTGACCGCCTCATTTAACATTTGGTCAAACTGATCTTCTGTTCCATCGTGAGCAAGGTTCATCAAAACCTTAATCAGTAAAAAGAACCCGGCAGCGTCTATCTTGCCTGACTTCATCAGCATTTTGGCAAGACGGTTGGTCTGTTGCTCTGCAACCGCTTTGATGTCCTCGATGTGATAGACAGCAGTAAATTCCTGTCTGATAATGCTGGCAATAAAATCTACATTTTTGGTATATCCCTCAATGTCCAATCCCTTTTCGATAAAGCGGCGGATCTGCTCATTTCTGGACACATTCTCACGGATTGCCAGCTTATCAATTTCATTGCACATTTCTTTGGTGAGATAGACCGACGTAATAATTCGGTCGCTTTTTTTCGCCATGATATCCTCCCTTCGGCATTAGTTAAAACTTAACAACGTCAGTTGCTCTTTAACAAGGGTACAGGCTTTGCCTGTACGGTGTTTTTGCGGGTTGTTTAACAACCCTATTCCTGCCTTAACTCCAAAATCTGAGATTTTGGCATTAAGTAGCCCCTGCCGCAAAAACGGCAGGGGCGTGGGTCGCTTCGCTCCCAAAAGAGCGAAAACAAAAGGATGATCCGTGATATTAACAATAATTCAGGAACATGATAACCATGTTACACATCTACTCTCTTTAACGGGCAACTTTTTCACGATAAGTTAAATAGTCTAAAAATTTTGCAACGGCCAATGATACCGTTTTTTTGCTTCGCAAAGCAAGTCCGATTTTCCGATAGGCCGGTACATCCAGTTCTTTTACAACGATTCGGTATGGAACTCGCTTCAGAATCAGCTCTGGCAGTATACTGATGCCAAGGCCGCTTTCCACCATAGACATCACGGCATAATCGTCCCATGTGGTGAAGTGTGTTTTTGGAGACAAGCCGCATCGATCAAATATTTCTGAGATTTCCGTTTTTGCACCCTTTTCCAGCAACATGAACGGGTATTCGCAGAGTGTAGCTACTGGCACTTAAGTTGCCATTTGTATTTTCCCTCCATCGGGCGTCTACCAGTGCAGACTGTAGCAATCTGCGGCTATCTGGAACCGCTATCCGCAGTTGTTTTAGCAGCAGTGCTTTTGCAAGAAAACATGACAGTGACGCAGTTGTTTGGCGCCATAATGATTATCGGTGGTTCAGTTTTCGGAGAAATGACCTCATGGAAAAAAGTATCTAAATAATACTCCTTTGGTTGAGTTGAGCATTTTTTCATATCAATGCTCAGCTTGTTTCTTTTACATCCCCAATATAGTCCAGTCAATACTTGTATAAAGACTGTGAATGATTTTAAGTTTTCATAATACTGGACTCTTTCCTAATTGTTTATATTTATTAATTGAAACTTCGACTTTACTATGGTAAACTTTTTTATATATTTACCAAGTATAACTTTTTTGAAGCGGTGGTGGGGAATTTAACTCTCTGCTCTGGGAACGAATTGGTATTTGATTAATTCGCATTAGGCGGATACGCATAATGCGAATCTTTCTTTGAAAAACAAGGGTGAACAATTTGATTATAAAAGATAACAAGCAATTCAATATGTTTCCCTCACATGTGGGGCTGAGAAAATATATTCAATATTACAACATCGTATTTCCATCGAATGATACATTTACAGCACAATATACGCTTATGCCTAACGCTTGCGGAACATTGTCGCTTGCTTTTGACGGAAACGCAGTCATTGCTGAACTGTGGGGAGCATCTTTAACCCCTGTTTTGTTAGGAATGGAACCAAATAGTTATCATGTCCTACTGCTTATTCAGCTTTCGCCTTACGGGTTGTATCAAATCACACGTCAAAACCAAGCAGAGTTTGCAGATAAACGACTTTCGCTTGCGGATATTGACAACGAGTTGTTGTGTTTATTGCATCATGCTTTTGCAGTATCAAGAACTGTAACCGACTTAGCGAACGCTTGCGAGGAAATTTTATACAAACGTATGGAAAAGCATGTTGTTTCAGATGCTTTGCTATTGGCAACCAAAGCGATTTCTGATAATCATGGACAGCTACAAGTGAAAGAGATTGCCAGACTATCTTGTTACAGTGAACGGCAGCTAAACCGCTTGTTCCGCACACAAATTGGAATGAATGTTAAGGACTTTGCACGTTTAACCCGCTTTAATTATGTATTAAAGCACATTCAAAAATCGCCTTGCTTTTTTGCGGCATTGTCACAACAAGCCGGCTATTTCGACCAAGCCCATTTTGATAAAGATTTCAAGGCTATCAGTGGTGTGTCACCCCAAAATTACTTGAAAACAATGTCGGATTTTTACTATGACGGCACAGAGATATACGATACACTATCCTCAAAGGAGGATTGAAAAATGAAATATCAAGGTTGTCTTTTAGCGGTTAAGGATATAGCCGCATCGAAACACTTTTATGAAAAGGTGCTTCATCAAAATGCAGTCATGGATATTGGCGTACATGTGACTTTTGAGGGTTTTTCTCTGCAACAAGGATATGCCGAACTCGTCGGTGTGGCAGTCAATAGCGTGAAAGAGCAGTCACATAACTTTCAAGTCTATTTTGAAGTGGATAATTTAGATGAAGTGTATGCCGAATTGAGAAAGATATCCAGTTTGCAATGGGTACATGAAATCAAAGAATACCCGTGGGGGCAGCGTGATATTCGGGTATATGACACCGACAAGCACATTGTAGAAATTGCAGAGGATATGACCACGGTTATCAAACGCTTTTTTAATCAAGGCATGTCGGCAGAAGAAGTTGCTACACGCACAATGTTCCCTCTTGAGGTTGTAAAACAGTATGCGTTAGGCTTCGGTATGTGATACACGGCGGCTTTGGTAAATCAAAGCCGCTATTTTTTTCCAAACAAGATCGGAGGAGACGGACAATGAGTAAATATGAGCCGCTTTGGAAGGCGATAGGTCAACGCACGGAGAACAGCTTTGCGCTGACCTATGCCGAGATTGAACAGATTCTGGGCTTTCCCATCGACCACGCCTTTTTAACCTTCAAGAAGGAGCTGCCCGCCTACGGCTACGAGGTTGGTAAGATCTCCATGAAGGCACAGACGGTGACGTTCAAACGCTGCGTTTGACAAGCGGCTACGTTTCTGCTATCACCGGCTTCACCCATCCAAGAGGAGGAACACTATGAACTGGGAGCCATGGACAGGCTGTTACAAAATAAGTGATGGCTGTACAAATTGCTATTTTTATGGGCCATATGCAAAACGCTATGGTCAAAGCACAATACAAAAAACAGATAAATTTGATTGGCCCGCAAGGAAAAATGCAAAGGGCGAATACAATATCAAAGGCAACAAAATTCTTCCAACCTGTTTTGCGACTGACTTTTTCCTGCCAGAAGCAGACGAGTGGCGTAAAGACATTTGGGCTATCATCAAGGAAAGAATCGATATTGATTTCTTGATTTTAACAAAGCGAATTGATCGTTTTCTCGTATCACTTCCACCCGATTGGGGTGCAGGCTATGACAATGTGAATATTGGTTGTACTGTCGAAAATCAAGCATTAGCTGATTACAGACTGCCACTCTTTTTATCTTATCCGATAAAGCGGAGGTTCATCGCTTGTGCCCCACTCTTAGAAAAGATAGATTTGACACCGTATCTTCGTGGAGTAGACCATGTGACAGTTGGCGGTGAAACGGGTCGAGAAGCTCGTGAATGTGATTATGATTGGGTACTTAATATCCGTGAGCAATGCGTAAAAGCAAATGTAACATTTTGGTTCAAAAACACAGGCTCACTTTTTAAACGTGACGGTGTAGTGGAAAAAATAAATCCATTTAAGCAAACCAGTATAGCAAAAGAGCTTGCTATCAATATTTTAGATGAAAAAAGGTTATTTTGACAGGAACGGAATAGCAAAAAATATTTTTTCCTATTTTGTTTGATGAATGTTCTGAACGATTCAAACGAGGATACCCTCCGAAACTGATTTAATTCGTCCACCAGAGAAAAGCCCACTAATTATGAAATTGAGCCGTTGCACCTCTTGATATGCAACGGCTCCTTGTTCGCTATATGCTCAAAATAGTCCAGTCAATACTTGCAAAAGGGCGATCAATCAATCTTCCCCACAAGGTTGTAGATGATGTTGATTTCCTGCCGTTCTACGCCGTCCACCACCGTTTTTTGCCCAACCCTTATCTTCTCCACTAACCGTATCTGTAACAACAAGTTTTGTTGCAGTATACCTCACTTTCAGAAGGAGCCCCTATTACGCCGTTGGATATGCAGCCAATGACATTGTTGTTATTATATTGTGGGTTTTAGCGTCCATAATTTCATCAATAAATTGAAATTTTTTAGTTGAATAAGCAGTATCTTATTTCATTTTATCATACTATATGCACTTTCTAATAAGATAATTGCTAAGACTATATTTATAATACGGTAATGTCTCAAATACACTTTCTGAATCATCATTCCCATTCCAATCCACGTTATTGTTGCAATGGTTCCTATTGTAGCTATAATGAGTTCAAATCCCAAAAGCACGATAAACGATGTGCTGTATTCTATTACATATCCGGTCAATGCCGTAATTCCAAACATATAAATTTTGACATTTATAAACTGTAATATGAAGCCTTTCATAAATGACGCCGACTTTTCTGTGTTCTCTGTTCTTGCCTTGCTCAATGCAATATGGATTGCCAGCCACAAAATATATGTAGCACCAATATACTTCATAATTTCAAGTGCACTTGGCAATAAGAAACTGACACCATAGACAAAAACTGCACAGATGATTTGTACCACATAATATCCAATAAAAATTCCAAAGAACAAGGGCTTTCCTTTTTTCCACCCATACCCTGTAACTGTATTTAGTGCTAAAATATTCCCCGGACCTGGTGTAAAAGCGTTAACTATCAAGTAAATAAAGAAATTAAGTAAAACATAATTTGGCATAATAAAAACATCCTTTTCTTTTTTCTTTTAAAATACCATAAAAGAATGTTCCATACATAATTCTTTATTTTGATGTTATTCCATAGTTTCAATCTATGTCTATTTCTCGTTATATTTGTTTAATTCTGAAATATAGATTTGCCCCAACTCTGATAATTCATGATTTTCATTCAGAACATAACCAATACACATCTGTTCATCTTCATCTAATGGAATTGCAATAATCATGTCTCCTTGCAAATACTTAGGAAAAATACCACTGGAAATAGTATAACCATCCAACCCAATCATTAGATTTACTATAGCCGCACGGTCACTGACCTTTACACTCTTTTCTGTCAATACAGTGCTATACAGTTCTTCTGAAAAATAAGCAGATTCATAATTTCCCTGAATAAAATTCAACCTGGGATACTCCTTTAAGTCCTCCAATTTTACAGAAGTCCTATGCGCCAATGGGTGTTCTGCTCTCATAAAAACATGCGGTCTAACAGTAAATAATTCGGAAAATATAAGCTTATTATCCTCCAACGCTTTTTGTAAGACAATTTTATTACTGTTACTAATGTAAATAATACCCAAATCACTAAAACGGTTCTTTACGTCTTCAAGAATCTGGTGGGTCTGTGTTTCGTTTAATATAAACTCGAACCGTTCCTGTCCAAACTGTTTTACCATCTCAACAAAAGCGTTCGCTGTAAAAGTATAATGTTGAGTGGAAACACAAAATCTTTGCTTTTTCGGAAGATTCGTAATAAATTTATCCTCCAACAAATCCATCTGCTGAATTACCTGCCTGGCATATCCCAGAAATTCCATGCCCTCTTTTGTTAATGCAATTCCGGTTCTGCTTCTTGTAAAAACCATAAATTTTACTTCCTTCTCCACTTCCTTGATTGCATTTGATAAACTGGGCTGGGAAATAAAAAGCTGCCTGGCTGCCTCCGTAATAGATCCTGTTTCTGCAACTATAATCATATATTTTAAATTTTGAAATGTCATTACATCACCTTCTTTTCTTACTTTCCTGATTTTGCTTCTAATTATTAATATAATTATATAAACAATTGTTAGTTCGTATTTTATACAAATGCGAACTAACTCAACTATAAAATTGAAATTTGTAGATGTAAGTATGAAAACTAGATTTATGTTTTTTCTCAATGGATAGCATCACAATCAGGGAAAGATAGTCCTGTAAGCCATACAGATATTTTAAGAAACACATTCTGAAAATAGCAGATGTTTCATTCCCATTTTGTGATATACGTATTAAAGCCACCGACCAACGCCACAAATGGTATTATCCAAAGCGCAAGCACCTGCCATATTTCTAATGTCTTGTAGGGATTTTGCCCCATTTACTATAGCCTCTATATTTATTCCATACTAACATTAGAGCAATAACATATTATTTCATTTTCCATACCTAATACCTCACTTAGTACCAATACCTTTTTCAAACTATTTAACGAATTTTTAATTATACATATTATATCACGTACACTCTTTTAAATAAACTTACACTTTATTAATTTTTCCATATCTCCAAGTACTATTACAGTTATACCTGCTGTTAAACTTGATTGTAAACTAACAGATAACTTATATAATTCGATAGGTACTGTAGTGAAAAGACTGACTGCCATAATACCTTTAATTACATTTATACTACAAGCCCTGTTTCATAGAGTGACCAAGCAAGGTAGGAGAAAAACAAAAGATTGATTAAACCCAATAAAAGACCATAAAAATAGGTTAAAATCAAGTAAGATTAGGTAACTGCTAAAATACGACTTATCCCTTACAAGCCTTGTGTTTACGGCACTTTTAGTGTATACTGTCTATAGTTTTAATCAATACGGCTGGCATGCCTTATTGATTGTTGTTGTTGGGGAAATGCTCATACCAATTATCCTTGCACAGTTTTATAAAGGATATAGTCACACTACAATGGCAATCATTACATTAGGCAATAGCAATAGCCCTGTTCGACTACCATTCAATTTATGGATGTTGATTGTCGGTTTATTGCTTTTGGGAACTATCCCTGTAATATATAATGCCTACTATCAGGTGTCAAAGCCTTTAATCACAGTATCTGTTTTATTTATTGCAATCTTACTTTACCTTAAAAATGTGAAGCAAAAAAATCCAAATTAGCGAGCACGTCACTTTCGGTAATAAGCATAACGCGAAATTCGATTAGATGCATGAACTTAACTTAATGTTTATAACATTCTCTGAAAGAACAATTTGATTATTTATATAATTTTTAGCAGTGAAATAATAAGAATGCACAGATAAACAATTGGAGGTTATTATGTTTCGAGACATGAGAAGATTCAAACAACAATTATCAGAGCAGGAATGTGTGGATGTTTTAACCCATGCG
>JASKJZ010000118.1 GCA_030154385.1 Clostridiales bacterium | reverse complement strand
ATGCCCTTTTTGTCAATCCGAAAAATATAAGGATGTTAACGTAGAAAAAACCAGGCAATGCTTGGTTTTTTCTGTTTTATTTACTATAATGATACCAGAGCCATAAGTATATCGGTATTATTTAAAAGGAGGCTTTATAATGGAATTTCGACATGAATTGATTGTTCCAAATGATGATCTTCCGTTCAAGATATTTGAATTTGAAGGAGGAGGAGGTAATTATAAGGTATCCAAGCACTGGCATCAATCGCTAGAGATTTTTTTGGTTCTGGAAGGAGAGATTGATTTTTACATCAACGAAGAACCATACTGCCTAAAACCAGGGCATTTTATAATAGTAAATTCCAATGAGATTCACTCCATTGATTGCCAAAGGTCAAACTTTACCATCGTATTACAAATTCCAAAATCAATTATGGAGGCACAGCTTGAGGATGCGTATATTTTTAAAAGCAGCAATCCAGGCAAAGATCAAGAATTGGCCAATTTATTGCACCGCCTATATCTAATCTACGAAGCAAAAGAAGAAGGCTATCGTTTTGAAGTCTTGAGTCTATTTTACCACATTCTTTTTTTGTTGATGCGTGATTACCGCGAATTAGAGCCGGACAAGGAACGTATGAAACGAAAACGCAATTTGGAGAAACTTTCAACGATTACACACTATATTAAAAATCATTATAAAGAGGACATATCATTAGTTAGTGTAGCAAAAGAGTTTGGATTTTCCCCTGCTTACTTATCGCGCATGTTCCAAAAATATGCCAGTATCAATTATAAAAGCTATATACGAAATATCCGTTTGGACGCCGCTTATCGGCAATTAGTCAACACTCAGGATTCAATCAGTGAAATTGCAATTAATTGTGGTTTTCCTGATAGCAGAAGCTTTTCAAAAGCTTTTTACAAACGCTTCTCCACCCTTCCTAGCGACTACCGCAGAGAAATCAAAAAAAGACAAGAAAGTGCTATTAAATAGACAAGTATTTGGTAGAAAGAAACCGTCAAATTGACTAAAATGAGAAGTATAGAAAGTAAATGGAAAGGAGAAGGGTATGGAGATTAAAAATATTAAGGATACTTCCTTTCACTCCTACGGGAGAGTGCTTACCAAGGATTACAAGGTATCGGATATATTGCAGGTATTAGGAGAAACAGAGGCACCTTCAGATGCGGTTATCTATGTGCCATCCGATGAAAAGCTAGAAAACTTAAAGGAAGCCAAAGTGCTAAAAGAGAGTCTCTTTGGAGGACTACCGATTCAAGTCGGATACTGCAATGGAACCAACCAGCGACTGGATGCCTTGGAATATCACAGGAATTCGGAGATTGGAGTAGCTTGGAGCGATTTAATCTTGCTTCTTGGAAAACAACAAGATATAGAGGCAGATTATACCTATCAGACAAGCAAGGTAGAGGCCTTTTTGGTACCAGCTGGTGAAGTGTATGAATTATATGCAACGACACTGCACTATGCTCCAGTAAGCGTAAATGGCGGGGCTTTTCGTAATTTGGTTGTATTACCAAAGGGTACCAATACAGATCTTTTAACACATCCAGATGGTGCAGAGGAAGACAAGCTTTTATTTGCCAAAAATAAATGGTTGATTTCCCATGAAGAAGCAAATATTGCAAATAGCTTTGTGGGATTAAACAGTGAAAATATAATAATAAAATAATCTTATGGAGGATAAAAAAATGAACAACATGCCACAAGTAAAATTAGGAATCGTAGCAGTAAGCCGAGACTGCTTTCCAATGACCCTTTCGGTTTCAAGAAGAGAAGCGGTTGTAAAAGCATATACTGAAAAATATGGAGAAATTTTTGAATGTCCAACCTGCGTAGAAAACGAATTGGATATGAAAAAAGCATTAAAAGAAGTAAAGGAAGCTGGCTGTAATGCTATGGTTGTTTACTTAGGAAACTTCGGTCCCGAAACCTCGGAGACTTTACTTGCAAAAGAATTTGCAGGTCCTGTTATGTTTGTTGCAGCAGCCGAAGAACACGGGGATAATCTGGTACAGGGACGTGGAGATGCATATTGTGGCATGCTCAATGCAAGCTATAATTTAAAGCTTCGTAACATCAAAGCTTATATTCCAGAGTATCCAGTGGGAACTGCAAGTGAATGTGCAGACATGATGGCTGAATTTGTTCCGGTTGCGCGTGCGGTAATTGGGCTTACCAACTTAAAAATCATTGGTTTTGGACCTCGTCCACAGGATTTCTTAGCTTGCAATGCACCAATTAAGCAGCTTTACAACTTAGGTGTGGAAATCGAAGAAAACTCAGAGCTTGATTTGTTTGAAGCCTTCAAATTACATGACAATGATCCTAGAATCCCAGAGGTTGTAAAGGATATGGAAGCAGATCTTGGCGCAGGAAACTTAAAACCAGAAATCCTTCCAAAATTAGCACAGTATGAGCTTACACTGCTTGACTGGGTAGAAAAGCATAAAGGCTCCAGAGAATATGTCGTAATCGCTGGAAAATGCTGGCCAGCGTTCCAGACGCAGTTTGGTTTTGTTCCTTGCTATGTCAATGGTCGTTTGGCTGAAAAAGGCATCCCAGTATCATGTGAGGTTGATATTTATGGTGCATTAAGTGAATTTATTGGTACCGTTGTGAGTGAAGATACGGTGACCTTACTTGATATCAACAACAGTGTACCAGGTGATATGTATGAATCCGAAATCAAGGGCAAATTTGATTATACTCTAAAGGATACGTTTATGGGCTTCCATTGTGGAAATACCGCTTCTTCCAAGCTATCCTTCTGCGCAATGAAATATCAGATGATTATGGCAAGAAATCTGCCAGAGGAAGTAACACAGGGAACCCTTGAGGGAGATATTATTCCAGGGGATATTACCTTCTTCCGCCTGCAAAGCACGGCAGATGCAAAGCTTCGTGGTTATATTGCACAAGGTGAAGTGCTTCCAGTTGCGACACGTTCCTTTGGAGCAATCGGTATTTTTGCAATTCCAGAAATGGGAAGATTTTATCGTCATGTTTTGATTGAAGGAAATTATCCACATCATGGAGCGGTTGCTTTTGGACATTTTGGAAAAGCTATTTATGAAGTATTCAAATATGTTGGTGTTGAAGTAGAGGAAATTGGATTTAATCAGCCAAAAGGTATGCTCTATAAAACAGAGAATCCATTCAGCTAAAGAAAGGAGAACGCTATGCTATATATCGGTGTAGATTTGGGCACGTCTGCAGTTAAGCTTTTGCTTATGGAGGCAGATGGCACCATCGTGAAAATTGTTTCGAAGGAATACCCTCTTAATTTCCCTCACCCGGGCTGGTCAGAACAAAATCCAGAGGATTGGTGGAAGGCAACGATAGAGGGCCTTAAGGAGCTGACTGTTGATGTGGACAAAGAAAACGTGGCAGGTATCAGCTTTGGAGGGCAGATGCATGGTCTTGTTGTTCTAAATAAAGAGGATCAGGTTATTCGTCCGGCTATTCTTTGGAATGATGGCCGCACAATGGAAGAAACCGATTATCTAAACCAGGTCGTTGGAAAAGAAACGTTATCCAAGTATACCGCTAACATTGCGTTTGCCGGATTTACCGCACCAAAACTTTTATGGATGAAAAAGCATGAGCCAGAGTTGTTTGCTTCGATAGAAAAGATAATGCTCCCGAAGGATTACATTGCGTATAAACTCTCAGGGGTTCACTGTACGGATGTTTCGGATGCGTCAGGCATGCTTTTAATGGATGTGGAGCATAAGTGCTGGTCAAAGGAAATGATGGAAATCTGCGAAGTAAAAGAAAGTCAGCTAGCGACTATCTTTGAAAGCTATGAGGTTGTCGGAACTTTGCAGGAAGAAGTTGCGAAGGAGCTTGGTTTTTCCTCGCAGGTAAAAGTAATTGCGGGAGCAGGGGATAATGCGGCTGCGGCGGTTGGAACCGGAACCGTTGGTGATGGCAGCTGTAATATTTCGCTTGGTACCTCTGGAACCATTTTTATATCCAGTAAGAATTTTGCGGTTGATAAGAACAATGCACTCCATGCGTTTGCGCATGCAGACGGCAGCTATCATTTGATGGGATGTATGTTGAGTGCCGCCTCTTGTAATAAATGGTGGATGGAGGAAATTATCGGAACGAAAGATTTTGCAAAGGAACAAGAAGGAATTGGTGAACTTGGGCAAAATAATGTCTTTTTCCTTCCCTACTTGATGGGTGAGCGTTCGCCGCATAATGATCCAAAGGCAAGAGGGGTATTCTTTGGTATGTCGATGGATACGACACGAACAGATATGACACAGGCGATTTTAGAAGGTGTGACCTTCGCACTTCGCGATTCCTATGAGGTTGCTAAGTCACTGGGAATTCATATTGAAAAAACGAAAATCAGTGGAGGCGGAGCAAAAAGTCCACTGTGGATTCGTATGATGGCCAATATATTAAATCTTCCAGTAGAGCGAATCGAAAGTGAAGAAGGACCAGCACTTGGAGGCGCTATGCTTGCAGCAGTTGGCTGCGGTGAATACAAGACAGTAGAAGAGGCAGCAGAGAAAATTGTTAAGGTTATTGACATGGTTTCTCCAGAGCCAGAGCTTGTTGCAGCATATGAAGATAAATATCAGAAATTTAGAAAAATTTATCCAGCACTAAAAGAAATTTTCTAACTATTCATAAATCAGATAACAGTCACTTGCCATGTCCCGGAGTGCTTTTGGATCTTGAATCCGATAAGCAGTTCGGGACATTTTTTTTAGGATGCCAAGTGTACAAAGAAGTGATATATTGCGAAGTAAATGACGATAACTGACACCTAAAAGATCTGCAATTTCGGTTAAGTTTTCTTCAAAACGACCATTTTCATTGGTTGCTTCAATATAGGCACAAAGACGAACCTCAGAAGGATAGAGCATATTTGCTGCATTTCGCTTTGAACTTTTATCAAAGGTAATCGCCATCGACTGTGCAATAAAATGGACAAAGGGCGTATCAAGTGTGCTTTGTCGGATGCAAGCGTTCATAGGAAGTCCGATACCGGTAACTGCTGTTATCGCGGTAACGGTCGTGGTGGCATGACCTTTCAAAAAGAGCTCAACGCTTCCAAGCATAGAACCGGCATAATAAAAGCGAAGCAAAAGATTCTTGCCATTTGCCTCCGTGATGCATACTTTGACCTTACCCTTTGTTAAAAAAAAGAGATAGGGAAAGAACTCTCCTTGCCTGGAAAGCAGTTCCCCTTTTTCAAATGTGAGTGTCACTGCTTCTTGCTTTAGGCTATCTGGAATTGGGTAAGTGCTCAGGTAGTTTTTCTCGTTTTCAGACAAGTTTCGCTTTTTCATTTTTTGCATCCTCCAAAACCTCAAAGGGTGGATTTCTCAAGGTCATGTTTTTTCATGCAAGCATGAAACACATGACTTTTTGACTCTGGTATCATTGTAGCATATTTTTTTTATTCGGAACATGACATTCGTCATATCAGAATTATGTAAATACCGATTATGATTTTAAGTGAAAAAAGAATAACGTAAAGGAGGATGTTAGGGTGTATTATATATTGACCTGGATAACTGGTATTATTGTTGCGTCTATGATTGTGCTTAATGGAACTTTGACGGCTGCTTTTGGAGCTTATAGTGCAACAATTTTGATTCATTTGATTGGACTTGTATTAATTACAGGAATTGTAGTATGGAAAAGAAGTGATCTTCGCTTACCAAAGGAGCTGCCTTTTTTATATTTTTTAGGGGGAAGCATCGGCGTTTTTACAACCGTGGCGAACAATGTGTCGTATCAGAGTATGGGAGTTTCTGCCATTCTTGGTATAGGGCTTCTCGGTCAGAGCGTTGCCTCAGTCTTGATTGATCAATTTGGATGGTTTGGGATGAAGCGTCGCTCCTTTGCACGAAAAAAACTGATTGGTTTTGCATTTACAGGAGCTGGTATCCTAATACTCATTTTCTTATAGGGAGGAAAATAGGATGATAATTGGAATCATTTTGTCATTTCTTGCAGGCGTATCCATTGTTGTTGCAAGGACTTTAAACGCTAGATTTGCAAAGGAAACAAGCTTGCTTACGAGTACCTTTTATAATTTCTTTTTTGGGACGCTGACGGCAATCGTTGTTTTTTTTATCTTTGGAGGGGGAGAGGATATACATCTGCTATGGACTATACACCTTTCTCCGATTTGGTACTTTGGAGGGATTCTTGGAGTCCTAGCAGTATTCTTATTGAACTTAACGGTCGTAAAAATACCCTCTTTTTATATGACACTTTTACTATTTGTCGGTCAAATTGGAGCAGGTCTTATTTTTGATTCTCTTCGGCAAGGTGTCTTTTCAAAGGAACAAGCTACAGGAGCACTATGTGTATTAGTGGGAATGTTACTGTCGATGTATTTTGATGATAAGAAAGAAAATGAGACAATACTTGACACTTCTGGTAAATGCACTATGATGGATAGTAAGAAGGAAGTGTAAAATATGTTTGATTATGTGATAAAAAATGGAATTGTGATCGATGGAACTGGCAGGAAGCCGTATCCATCCGATTTAGCCATACAGGATGGGAAAATTGTATGGCTATCAAAAGAAATGAATGCGGCTGCAAGACAGCTAATTGATGCATCCGGTCAATATGTTTGCCCAGGATTTATTGACATTCATCGTCATGCGGATGCTAATGTTTTTCGTAAGTCCTTTGGAGAACTTGAGGTAAGACAGGGTTTAACGACGATTGTAAATGGAAATTGTGGACTAAGTATTGTTCCATGCCCAAAGAATCGAAAGGAAGAAATCCTTAAGTTCTTAAAGGCTATCATAGGAGAGGTGGATAATGCGGATTCTTTTTGGGATTATAAAAGCTATATGGAGGTATTAAAGAAGCAAAATCTTCCGATTCATGTTGGCATGCTGCTCGGAAATGGGACGGTTCGAGCAGCGGTAAAGGGATATGAAACAGGAGCACTTAGTAAAGAGGAGCTTAATGAAGCGCAGCAATATATTTTGCAAGCACTTCAAAATGGAGCATTAGGCGTCAGCCTGGGAATTGTCTACGCTCCCGAATATAACTATACATTGGAGGATTTTGTTGAAGTATTAGCCCCTATGCGTGATTATAACGTGCCGTTGGTGACGCACATCCGCGGTGAAGGTGATATCTTTCGGGAATCGGTAGAAGAAGTAATCGAAATTGCCAGAAGGCTAAACGTTCCGCTTCATATCAGTCATCTAAAATGCATTGGAAAACGTAATTGGGGACACGGTGTGGATACCGTATTAGGCCTGATAGAAGATGCAAGAAAAGAAGGAATGGATGTGACTTGTGATGTCTATCCATACACGGCAGGTTCCACCCAGCTGATACAGATTCTTCCACCAGAGTTTTTGGAGGGGGGATATGAAAAAATTGTGGAACGTCTAAAGGATCGTAAAAAGAGAGAAGAACTTACCCAAATACTAAAAAGCTCTTCTACGGAATTTGAAAATTTGGTATCCTCCATTGGCTTTGAAAACATTCGGGTCACGACCCTAAAGACAAAAAAGAATCAAAAATTTACGGGTATGACAATTACCCAAAT
>JASKJZ010000117.1 GCA_030154385.1 Clostridiales bacterium | reverse complement strand
CTCTTCCGATCTAGAATTGCAGGATAAGCATTATTTGCGAAAACATGGAGCCAATGCTTATTATGGGCAACAAAAAAAATAAAGATACCTTCTGGGGCTGTTCAAATCATAGAACAGCCCCATTTTGGCAGTCAGGGAGAATGGGAGAAGAATATGAAGGGGCTATTAAAGAGATTCAATGACTGGAAGCTTGGCTACCGGATACTATTTGTTTTTATTTTTGGGGGTATCGTGCCTCTCTTATTGTTACAGGAGATTTCTTTTTCACTGAATTCACATTATATGACGAAAAATGTGGATGAAGTAATCAAAAATAATTTGGAGCAGATGTCAGAGCGAACCGATCTTACACTGCGTGTTTATAGTAACCTTTTGTATCAAATCTATACCGATGAAGATATCATAGCCAATATAAACGAGCTGCAAGATGATTTGGTGCAAGAAAAGGTGATTGCTTATAATCGAATATTTGACCGTCTGAAGCAATACAATGGTTCGGAAAAAGAAATTCGTTCGATCAGTATCATTTGTAAGGATGGGACATCCGTAGTATATGATTTTAAAACCGGCTCTGCGCTTAACACCTTGTGGAGCGGTACCAATGATATGCGAACCTCGAAGCCGTATCTTGACAGCATTGATCAAATTGGCCTTGTAGTTACACCGACCATGGAAATGGAGGAAAACGGGGAAAAAAGTTATATTTTCCATATCTCGAAGCGTATGTTTGATCTAAAGGCACTGGATAAGGGGACGATTGCAACGGCGGTCATTTCCATTGATGCTTCTGCACTTGGAAACATCTGCAAGACGGACACCGAGAACGAGGTGGCCTTTATTATCAACGAAGATCGACAGGTCATCTATTATCCAGAGCCAATGTTCATGGGGATTACCATAGGTCAAAATGTAGAACCAGTCCGTGTAGTGGAACTCAGTCGTTTGCTAAAAAATAAAACAAAGCTCATCACGGAATATGAAAATGAAGCCTTGGGATGGAAATATTATTATGTCTATGACAAGAATTACGTGCTGCGGGATATGAAGGCCTTGCAGTACAAGCTGTTTATAATCGTGGGAGTTTTATTGCTGCTATCCATTCTATTAGTGGCGTATTTTGTTAAAAATATCCACCATTCCATCAGCTGCGTAGTACAAGGAATGAACCAGATCAAAAGCGGAAATCTTGACGTTGTGATTCCTGTAATGAGTAAGGATGAGGTCGGTCAGATGGCAGACAGCTTTAATGAAATGGCAAGAGAAGTCAAGGAGTTGATAGAAAAAGTAACGATTGCAGTCAATAAGCAAAAAAATGCAGAAATTAATGCATTAGAAGCGCAGATCAACCCGCACTTTTTATATAATACACTGGATTCGATTAATTGGATGGCCATTGAAAAGGGAGACTATGAAATCAGTAATTTACTGCGGGATTTAGGTGTTATTTTACGATATAGCATAAATAAGAGCAATCATTTGGTTACGATTCATGAGATGGTGGATTGGCTGTCTAAGTATGTCTCGTTACAAAAGGTTCGCTTTAATGATGCCTTTGATTATAGAATTACAGTGGATGAGGGGACTCGTTCGAAGCGCATTTATAAGCTGTTGGTACAGCCCTTCATTGAAAATGCGATTATCCATGGATTTAGCGGCATTGAACAAGGAGGGCTTCTAAGTGTGAACATTGGATTTACCGAGGATAAGCATGCGATTTGTATTATCATAGAAGACAATGGGAACGGGATGGACAAGGATGTGGCAGAAAAATACAATGACAGGGAACGCGTGTTAAAGCAGGAGGACAGCGGAATTGGCTTATCGAATGCACTTTCTCGCATTGATATGTACTATGGGGAGAAGGGAAGTTGGAGTATTCATAGTATTAAAGATATGGGAACTGTGGTAACATTAATTATACCAATCAATACGCTTGTGTAGAAGGATGAAAGATGCGAATATTAATTGTTGAGGATGAGGTAAAAATCCGAGTCGGTATGGGAAAGCTAATTACTGGCCTGACGGAGCATGAGGTAGTTGGAGAGGCAAAAAATGGAAAAGAGGGACTTGAGCTTTTAGAGCGTCTTAAGCCAGACCTTGTAATTACGGATATACGGATGCCGGAAATGGACGGGCTTGTAATGCTTACCCGGGCAAAAGAAATGGGGTTACGCCTGCATGCGATTATCCTGACTGGTTTTTCAGAGTTTGAATATGCAAGGCGGGCGCTTACCTTAGGGGTAACGGATTATTTGTTAAAACCCATTGGGGTAGAAGAGTTGACAAAGATGCTTCATGAGGTATCCGAAAAAATAAAGGATGAGTTTGAAAGTAAGGGTACAAAGGAAGAGTTTTTACAGGATATTTATCTAAATGGATGTGATAATGCAAACGAATCCTATGAAAAAATAAAAGTATTTCTTACGCGGAAGGAATGCCAGTATTATTATTTGTATATGGGATATCTTGGAAAAGAGATGTTATTTTACCGAGAAGATTTTTTAGACGCCATTGGAGAGCTGGAACATAAATATCCCATGCTTCATCCCATCATTTCTTTTGTTGGGAGGTATCAAGAAATTATCTGCCTTTTTGCGGGAGAGAAGACCGCAGGTTTTTGTGAGGAGTTTGAGAGAAGGGTCATTCGAAAATTTGTAAGAAAAGAGATCCAAACGGTATTTTCCAAGGAAGAATTTACGGATATTACAAAACTTCATGAAAGCTTACTGTGTGTCCAAAAGCTGCAAACCTATGGAATGGTATGTGAGCCTGGTGCTGTGATAACAAGGGAGTTGATAGGGACTCTTACATTTGAAGAATTGGAGATGCCAAACGAAATTTTCTCATCGATGAAGCAATCTCTTTGCAGTCAGAAGGGGGAGCAATTTATTGAGCAGGCACAGGCGTTCGTTGAAGATATCAAGAATCACTGCTATGCACCCGAGTCGATTCGACAGGCTTATTTAAAAGGCTATAGTTATTTGTCCGACCTATTATTAGAGATTGACAAACGAGCTTATGAGCAGCTGGAAACTCTTTTTTTATTAAAAAAGCTCTCGGATGCAAAAACAAAAAAAGAGTTGGAGGAGAATTTTTTCGAAGGGATACATACCATTGCAAAGATGCAGGAGAAGCGAGAAGACATCAGCAATTACACAATTAAGAGGGCGATTAACTATATCAGGGAGCACTATAAGGAGGGCATCACACAAGAGGAGGTGGCAAGAAAGCTAGAGGTAACACCAGAGTATCTAAGCACTCTTTTTTACCGGGAGATGGAGATTAATTACTCAACCTTTTTAAAACAGTTTCGAATCAGTCATGCCAAACGATTATTAAAGGGAACGAATCTTCGTATTTATGAGATTGCAAAAGAGGTGGGATATAATGATCCGAAATATTTTATCCGCGTATTCAAAGAAGTGCAGGGGCAATCGCCGAAGGAGTATCGGCAGCAAGGCTAGGAGGAGGCTTTATGAAAAAAAAGATCATTTGGGGGCTGCTTTTGCTTGGGATAGCAGCTATTGCACTGTCTGTCTGGAAGGGGAGCCAGAGGGAGCGTGCACAAAGGGAAGAGGAAACGAGCACTGATATGGGGAAAAAGGAGCTTGTTTTATGGTCTTATTATGAGACCAATGCACAAAAGGAGGGCTTGGATTTGTTGATGAATAAATTCAATCGTTCCCAAGATGCTTATCACGCATCCTGGCAGTATGTGCCGATGACAGAGTTTACAAAGAGACTATCCATCGGGATTATGGAGGGGAATCTTCCAGATCTGGTAATAATTGATAATCCGGATATGAAAACCTATGCGGAGCTTGGAATTTTTGAGGATTTGACACCTTATCAGGATTTTTGGCAGGAAGAGGATGCTTATTACGCGGAAGTATTTAAGTCTGTTAAATGGGACGGGCATTATTATGGGCTTCCTTTTACCTGTAACAATGTAGCCTTAATCTATAACAAGGAGATGCTTAAGCAGGCAAAAATAGAGCCGCCCAAAACATGGGAGGAGCTGCGGGTGGCAGCAAAGATGCTTACGAAGGAAAACTGTTCTGGTTTTTTGATGTCTTGTGTCGAGGGGGAACAGTCTGCATTTCAAGTACTGCCTTGGATTTTATCAGCAGGAGAAAATAAGGACAGTCTTGGAGGAGAGAAAACGATAGAGGCCTTCTCCTTTCTTGAAAACTTGTGTAAGGATGGAAGTATGGATCCCAATTGCGTGAGTTGGTCGCAAAATGATGTTGCAAGGAAGTTTGCGGCGGGAGAAACTGCAATGATGGAGAATGGTCCTTGGGTGCTTCCAATATTAAAGGAGGCTTCAATATCCTATGGAATAGCCCCGCTGCCGATGAAGGAGAAGCATGTTGTGATTTCAGGGGGCGAAAATATTGGGGTAACCAAGAAAAAGGATGTATCGGGTGCCATTTCTTTTTTGGAGTATTATAAAAGTGGAGATGTTATGCAAGAAATTTGTAAAACCTCGAGTGTCCTGCCGCCAAAAAAGGAGGAAGCAAAAAAAGTTGTGCAAGATAACGAAGACTTTCGTTTTTTTGAAGAACAGATGCAAAGCTGTCAGTCAAGAGCAGAGTTTAAGGACTGGGCAAGTGTGTCAGAAAAGCTGTCCGACGCGGTTTATGGAGTGGTGACCGGTGAAATGAGTGCAAAAGATGCTGCAGAGCATCTAAAGTAAATCCAGGTGAACTTTATCCACCTTTCTTAAGATATTAGAATTAAATCAAGAGGAATCCTCCTTTATAATGACTGTATCAGAAAACACTGATACTAAATTTAAGGAGGATTTTTTTATGAGGAAAAAACTGGTAGCAGTTATGCTGACTGCAGTGATGTCACTTAGCCTTTTAGCGGGCTGCGGACAAAAAAGTGATACTACCCCTGCAGCAGACACGGGGACAACACAAACAACAGAACCTGCAAAAGAAGAAGCAAAATCAACGGACAGTGGAAAAAAACAGCAGGTCGTGATATGGGATTATTTTGAGACCGATGCCCAAAAGAAAATGATGATGGATTTGATCGATGGATTTAATCAATCACAGGATCAGTTTGAAGCGTCCCACGTATATGTTCCATTTGCAGATTATCAGAAACAGTTGACCCTTGGAATTGCATCGGGTGAGCTTCCAGACCTTGTAATTATGGATGGATGCAGTATGGCTTCCTTTATCCAGTTAGGACTTTTAGCAGATGTTTCTAGCGCAGATATCAACTGGGATGAATACATAGCAGGACCGATGGACTCTACAATGCTAGACGGAAAACATTATGGCATTCCTTTTGCTACGAACTGTACCGCGCTTTTTTATAACAAAGACTTGTTTGATGCAGCAGGACTTTCCTACCCAGATGCCAATACGACTTGGGCACAGTTCCACGAAATGGCACAAAAGCTTACAAAGGATGGGGTGACTGGATTTGGTAATGCAGCAGTAAATACTGACGAAGGAACCTTCCAGTGCTTACAGTGGATCTATACCGCAGGCGGAAGCTACACCGATATCCAGGGCGGCGAAAAAGCATATGAACTCATGCATGACATGATCGAAGATGGAAGCTGGACAAAAGAATGCGTAAACTGGACACAGTCTGACGTAAACAATAACTTTATGGCTGGAAACATCGCCATGCAGCAAAACGGACCTTGGCAGATTCCTGGCATTGCAGCAAATGCACCTGAGCTTAATTATGGCGTTACCTCTCTTCCAAGATTTGATGAAAATGCTGGTCAAGCGACCTCTATCCTTGGCGGAGAAAACATGGGTGTTGTAAACAAAGACGATACCAGTGGTGCAGTAGCTTTCTTAAAATACTATGATCAAACCGATGTAATGGTAGGTGCAATGAAGATGTACGGCTCTTTCCCTCCAAAGACAGAGGCAGCAAAGGATGCTTATTGGACAAATGATCCGATCCAGTCTGCATTTATTACACAGCTGGATACCTCAATTCCAAGAGGTCCATCTCCATCCTGGCCAACCTACTCCTCAGCAATCCAGACTGGTTTCCAGCAGGTTATGACATCTGCAAAGACTCCTGAGGATGCTGCAAAAGAGACACAGGCAGCGGTTGATGCGATCAAATAGCTAGGGAATGAAAGGATATAAGGGCTGTTGTCATAGGCGACAGCCCTGTTTTTGAAAGGAGAAGCTTATCATGAAGCGCACAACGAATAATAAGGCAAAAGCTTTGGGAATCCTATTTTCCCTTCCCGCTCTGATTTATATGATGGTATTTATTGGTTATCCCATGATTCAAAATTTTATCTTAAGCTTTAAAAATGTAGATGTATATACCTTTTCACAGTCCGCAAATCAAACCTTTGTTGGATTTCAAAATTACAAGGAGCTTCTGGTAGGAGCAAATTCCATCCTTCCGATGGCAATCAAAAACACCTTGATATTTACGGTGGGTTCTATATTCTTTCAGTTTATAATCGGTTTTGGACTGGCGCTATTGTTTAAAAAAAAATTTCCAGGATGCTCATTCTTTCGTGGTGTCACGATGATTTCCTGGTTACTGCCAGTAACCGTAGCAGGTCTTTTGTTTAAATTTATGTTTCAACTAAATGGAGGTATTATTAACCAGATGTTGGTTTCACTCCATATCTTAAAGGAGCCCATCGAGTGGCTTTTAAATGGAAAAAGTGCGATGGCTGCTATTATTACGGCTAATATATGGATTGGGATTCCGTTCAATATGATGCTTATTTTAACCGGACTTACAACCATTCCAAATGATATATATGAAAGTGCTTCCCTTGACGGAGCAAACAAGTTCCAGACCTTGTTTCAAATCACAATACCAATGATTAAGCCGGCCATTATGTCAGTGCTTACTCTTGGATTTGTGTATACCTTTAAAGTATTTGACTTGGTTTGGGTGATGACAAAAGGGGGGCCAGTCAATGCAACAGAGCTGGTATCAACCTATGCATATCGTTTATCCTTTCAGGAGTTTCAGTTTAGCAAAGGAGCAGCGGCGGCAAATGTGTTATTTGTAATTTTGCTTTGTGTCGGATTTTTCTACATAAAGACAATATCGGACGATGAGGTGATGTAGCGATGAATAAAGAGACGAGAAAAAAAATAGGACTGGTACTAGCAGGTGGAATCGTGTTTGTTATTTTTATTTTTCCACTATACTGGATGCTTGTGACCGCATTAAAGACACAGATTGAAATTTTTCAGATTCCGACTCCTTTATGGCCGAAAAATCTGACCTTAGAGGCATTTCAAAAACAGATTTCTCAGTCGAGCGATACCCTGCAGGGCTTTAAAAACAGCTTGATTATATCCGTAGGGGCGACCGTGATCGCAACGGTTCTATCCATTCCAGCCTCATACGGGCTTGCACGCTTTCGTTTTCGTGCCAGAAAGGGAATTATTTTGCTGTTTTTGATTACGCAAATGCTTCCTTCCACTTTAGTATTAACTTCCCTCTATATTATGTTTTCCAAGATGGGAATTTTAAATACCTATTTGGCGCCGATGCTAGCTGATGCAACGCTTGGAATTCCTTTTTCAGTCATTATTCTTCGGACGTATTTTATTTCCATTCCAAAGGAGCTTGATGAGGCAGCTAAGATTGATGGCTGCGGGCATCTTTCAGCCTTCATCCGTATCATGCTTCCGATTGCAAAGC
>JASKJZ010000116.1 GCA_030154385.1 Clostridiales bacterium | reverse complement strand
GGCTTCCTTTGCGATGACCGCGGTGGGACAATTTTTAGTATCCTTCAATGCATTCCTTGGTGTTATGTTCCTGTTTGCACGTTTCTCAAAGGTGGAAGGTTTCACATATAGTGAGGTGCTGCTGTGCTTTTCAATATCTCTGCTTGCTTTTTCACTTGCAGAGATGATTGCGAGAGGATTTGATACCTTTTCGTTTCAGATTCGTACGGGTAGCTTTGACCGCGTATTGGTGCGGCCGCAAAGCGAGATTCTGCAGGTACTGGGAAGCAAATTTGAGCTTACACGAGTGGGACGAATGCTGCAGGCTCTCATCATGTTTGTTTATGGAATCCTACATAGTCATGTGCAGTGGACGATTCTAAAAGTAGTATGCGTTGGCTTGATGCTACTTGGTGGGATGGCTTTGTTTTCGGGCATTTTTATGATATATGCAGCCTTTTGTTTTTTTACAATTGAAGGACTTGAATTTATGAATATCTTGACGCATGGGGCAAGAGAATATGGGACATATCCGCTGTCTATATATGGAAAACGAATTCTTCAGATTACGACGTTTTTCATTCCTTATGCACTGGTTCAATATTATCCACTGCTGTATTTATTAGGACGAAGAACCAGTTGGTTCTACGCTTATCTGCCCCTCCTTGCATTTTTCTTTTTACTTCCTTGTTTTGCTTTTTGGAGATTTGGGGTGCGTCACTACAAATCGTGTGGTTCTTGATACGCAGGCTAGTAAAAATAGAGAAATTATGCTAGAATAAAGGAAACAAAATGGAAATGGGGGAATCCTATGCTACCAAAGCAGCAGTCCTATGAAAATCTTGCGGACACTATGATTGAAAAGTTCAATACCAGAGGGATTGAAGGATATTATTGTCAAACGAAGGAAGAAGCTCTTCTTATGGCCGAGCGTTTTTTAACACCAGGGTGTTCGGTTTCTTGGGGCGGTTCGATGACGTTAGAAGAGATTGGGCTAATCGATGTATTAAAGGCTTCGGATTATCTGGTTTATGACCGGATGGAGGCTAAGAACGAGGAAGAAGCCAAAGAATTATATGGAAAAATAGTGACGTCGGATTATTATTTTATGAGTTCCAATGCGATTACGATTGATGGAGAGCTTATTAATATTGATGGTGCGGGAAACCGTGTCGCTTGCTTGATTCATGGACCATCCAATGTTATAATAATTGCTGGTATGAATAAAGTAGTACCCGATGTAAAATTCGGTGTTGCCAGAGTGCGTAATACAGCATCACCGGCAAATGCCGTGCGTCTTTCAAAAAACACACCATGTGCAACTCTTGGTCGTTGTGTGAATTGTCTGTCGGATGATTGTATTTGTGCGCAGGTTGTCATTACTAGAAAATCAAGAATACCAAATCGTATTAAAGTAATATTAGTTGGAGAGGAGCTTGGATATTAATGAGTAGAAGATGTCAAGAAACCGTACCTGGAGTAGAGGTAAAAGTGGATGTAAGTAAAATCGTAAAATATTGCTGTGTTGCAACAGTATGCATTTTTGGGATTGTTTTTGGCACTCGTACCTGGATCAAACAGTTAGAACTTGGGAAAAGGAAATAATCCAATTGAGTAAATCGTTATATATTTCTGAAAAGCCAAGTGTTGCGCAGGAGTTTGCAAAAGCACTTGGAGTTAGTGCAAAAAAACAGGATGGGTTTATGGAATCAGAGGAAGCGGTTATCACCTGGTGTGTGGGTCATTTGGTTACCATGAGCTATCCTGAGGTCTATGATCCGGCATATAAAAGATGGTCGTTTGATACCCTTCCCTTTGTGCCGGATACCTTTTTATATGAAGTTATTCCAAATGTAAACAAACAATTCCAAATCGTGAAACGCCTCCTTAACCGAGAGGATATTGATACGATATATGTCTGTACGGACTCGGGAAGAGAAGGAGAGTATATTTATCGGCTCGTCGATCAAATGGCAGGGGTATCGGCAAAGAAGATTAAAAAGCGTGTCTGGATCGATTCACAGACCGAAGAGGAAATCCTTCGTGGGATAAGAGAAGCTAAGCGATTGTCTGAATATGATCCTTTATCCGATGCGGCTTATCTTCGTGCACAAGAGGATTATCTGATGGGAATTAATTTTTCCCGTGTGCTTTCCTTAAAATATGGGCAAACGGTCAATCAGTATTTAAAAAATAAAAAATGGACTTCGATTTCAGTTGGACGTGTTATGACCTGTGTACTTGGTATGGTGGTAAAGCGGGAGCAGGAAATCCGTGATTTTGTAAAGACCCCCTTTTATCGAGTTTTAAGTACCTTTGCGGTGCCGGGGGGTACCTTTGAAGGAGAATGGCGAGCCGTCAAGGGCTCCAAATATTTTGAATCGCCTCTTTTATATAAAGAAAATGGCTTTCTAAAAAGAGAAGATGCAGCGCTTCTTCTGGAGGATTTAAAGGAGCCAGAGCCTATTACCGCTCTCGTAGAAAAGGTCGAAAAGAAAAAAGAAAATAAACAGCCGCCGCTTTTATACAATTTAGCAGAGCTGCAAAACGATTGCTCCCGTCTATTTAAAATCAGTCCGGATGAAACTTTAAAAGTTGTGCAGGAGCTGTATGAAAAGAAACTTGTGACCTACCCTCGTACGGATGCCAGGGTTTTATCGACTGCGGTCAGCAAAGAGATTTTTAAGAATATATCGGGGCTGAAAAACTACTCCTTAACGAAGGAATTTGCCGAACATATTTTGACGACGGGTTCGTATAAAGGGATTGCAAAGACAAAGTATGTCAATGATAAGCAGATTACCGATCACTATGCCATTATCCCCACGGGACAGGGGCTTGGTGCGCTCGGGGGACTTTCTCCCACGGCATCTAAGGTCTATGAAATTATTGCACGTCGGTTTTTGAGTATTTTTTACCCGCCTGCTGTTTATCAAAAGACCAGTGTTGTTACCATACGAAAGGAAGAACGCTTTTTCTCCTCCTTCAAGGTTTTGCTTTCGGAAGGATATCTTGCCCTTCTTCATTATTCCTTTGGAAAGAAAAAAGAAGAGAAGCAGGAGAATATCGAAGATGAGGAAGAAGAGGGCGTAAATTTGTCCTATATGGAGGCCATTAACGCACTTAAGAAAGGGATGTCAATCGGGATACAAGCGCTTTTTATCAAAGAAGGAGAAACATCCCCACCAAAACGGTATAATTCGGGTTCTATGATTCTTGCGATGGAAAATGCAGGTCAGCTCATAGAGGATGAAGAGCTTCGGGCGCAAATCAAGGGTAGCGGGATCGGAACCAGTGCGACAAGAGCGGAAATACTGAATAAGCTTTGTAAAATCGAATACCTAAAACTCAATAAAAAGACACAGATTATTACACCGACCCTGCAAGGGGAAATGATTTTTTACGTGGTTGCTTTTTCAATCCGCTCGCTTTTAAATCCAGAGCTTACGGCAAGCTGGGAAAAAGGACTGCTACAGGTGGCAGAAGGAAAAATTACAAAGGAAGAGTACCGAAAAAAGCTCGATGATTTTGTTCGCAGAAATACCAATGGTGTTAAGACAAAGAATTATCAGGCAGCCTTACATACATATTTTGATCGGGTGGCTTCCTATTATTAATTTGAAAGCAGGAGGATTGTGATGGAACTTCTAAAAATAAAAAATTTGTTGGGCGATTTGAGTCAAACATTAGCACAGGAATTATTAGAGTCCGTGGATTATCCATGGGAGGCTCTTCCTCAAATTGGAGATTTTATTCGAAACCTTGGAAGAACACTTCCAGAAGAGGAATATGAAATGATGGGAGAGGATATTTGGATTGCAAAATCTGCAAAAATATATCCGAATACATATATCGAAGGACCTACGATTATCGGGAAGGAAACACAGGTACGTCCGGGTGCTTTTATCCGTGGCAATGTTTTGGTAGGAGACGGTGCTGTCGTTGGAAACTCGACGGAACTTAAAAATTCCATTCTATTTAATAAGGTTCAAGTACCGCATTATAATTATGTCGGCGATTCCATTTTAGGGTATCATGCACATATGGGTGCAGGCGCGATTACCTCAAATGTAAAATCGGATCGTACGCTGGTTATGGTAAATACCGCAGGAAGGAAACTGGAGACGGGACTAAAAAAAATGGGTGCTATCCTTGGTTCAAATGTGGAGGTTGGCTGCGGAAGTGTTTTGAATCCTGGTACGATTGTAGGGGAAAACTCCATTGTTTATCCGCTTTCTTCCGTACGAGGTGTCGTGCTTCCAGGCAGTATTTATAAGAAGCAGGGAGAAATCGTGAAAAAAAGATAAAAATACTATGGACTAATTTGTCGTTTTATGCGAAAATAGATGCGTTGAGTTAGACGATCGTTTGTAACAGTTGTCAATGATCCCCTTTCATAAGGGGAGAAGATAAATTGTTAAAAATAACACAAATGTGTATCGAAAGGAGTTACAACATGATTTATTCACATGAAGTAGAAGAAATGTGTACCGTAGCGCAGGGTGTTAACCATGGTGCTGCACCAATCCCAGAAGAAGCAAAATGGGTAAAGGCAAAAGAAGTAAAGGATATTTCAGGTTTAACACATGGAGTAGGCTGGTGTGCACCTCAGCAGGGAGCCTGTAAGTTAACCTTGAATGTAAAAGAGGGTATTATCCAGGAAGCATTAGTGGAGACCATCGGATGTTCTGGTATGACACATTCCGCAGCAATGGCTGCTGAAATCTTACCAGGAAGAACCGTGCTTGAAGCATTAAATACAGACTTAGTATGCGACGCGATCAACACTGCTATGAGAGAGCTTTTCTTACAGATCGCATACGGAAGAACACAGAGTGCATTCTCTGAGGATGGACTTCCAATCGGAGCAGGACTTGAAGACTTAGGAAAAGGACTTAGAAGTCAGGTTGGTACGATGTATGGAACCTTAAAGAAGGGTCCTCGTTATTTGGAAATGGCAGAAGGCTATGTAACCGGAATCGCTTTGGATGAAGAAGATCAAATCATTGGTTATCAGTTCGTAAGTCTTGGAAAAATGACCGACTTTATCAAAAAAGGTGATGACCCAACTACCGCTTGGGAAAAAGCAAAAGGTCAATATGGCCGTGTAGCAGATGCTGTTAAGATTATCGACCCAAGAAAAGAATAAGAAGAAGGAGGAAATGAAAAATGGCTTTATTTGAATCATATGAAAGAAGAATTAAACAAATCAATGAAGTTTTAAACAGCTATGGAATTTCTTCCATCGAAGAAGCTGAGAAAATTACAAAGGATGCAGGACTTGATGTGTATAAGCAAGTGGAGAGCATCCAGCCAATCTGTTTTGAAAATGCGAAGTGGGCTTACATTGTAGGTGCTGCCATTGCAATCAAAAAAGGATGTAGAAGAGCAGCAGATGCTGCAGCAGCAATTGGAGAAGGTCTTCAGGCATTTTGTATCCCAGGTTCCGTTGCAGACCAGCGTAAGGTTGGTTTAGGACATGGTAACTTAGGAAAAATGTTATTAGAAGAAGAGACCGACTGTTTTGCATTCTTAGCTGGACATGAATCCTTTGCAGCAGCAGAGGGCGCAATCGGTATTGCAGAAAAAGCAAACAAAGTACGTCAAAAACCACTACGCGTTATCTTAAATGGTCTTGGAAAAGATGCCGCTCAGGTTATCTCTCGTATCAACGGATTTACCTATGTGGAAACCGAAATGGATTATTATACAGGCGAAGTTAAGGAAGTATTTAGAAAAGCATACTCAACTGGACTTCGTGCAAAAGTTAATTGCTATGGTGCAAATGATGTAACCGAAGGTGTTGCAATCATGCACAAAGAAAAAGTAGATGTTTCCATTACTGGAAACTCCACAAACCCAACCAGATTCCAGCACCCAGTTGCAGGAACCTATAAAAAAGAATGTATCGAACAGGGCAAGAAATACTTCTCGGTTGCTTCTGGCGGTGGTACCGGACGTACCCTTCACCCAGATAACATGGCAGCAGGTCCTGCTTCTTATGGTATGACCGATACCATGGGACGTATGCACTCTGACGCTCAGTTCGCTGGTTCCTCCTCCGTTCCTGCTCACGTAGAAATGATGGGACTGATTGGCGCTGGTAACAACCCAATGGTTGGAATGACAGTAGCAGTAGCGGTCAGTCTTCAGGAAGCAGCCGAGGCTGGAAAGTTCTAAATAGACTTTACAAATTGAAAAGACGTTAAACCCAGGAAGTACCGTAATCACAGAGATTGCGGTACTTTTTTGGTGCCTGGAAGTGGAAAAATGAAATTGGGTGTGAGATGGTGTAAAAAGTGGTGAAAATGGGAAAGTAGGAAACCGGTAGGTAACAAGTAGGAAACATGGAGAAGGTAACACTTTTTCGGTTACCTGCAGAATGCGGAAATACCGCAACCACGAGGGTTACGGTATCTTTTCCAGTTCGGCTCTGAGCCATTCTAAGTCACGGTCTGTATAAGCCGCCTCTGTTATGTCGGTGATTCTGTGACCGACAAGTTTTTTGATAGTGTATTCGTCAACCTCAGCCTTCTTTGCCATGGTGATGAATGTCATTCGAGGGTCATGCGGTCGATGATCGTCTCTGAGTTTGAGAGCGGCGATCACTTTATCGAAACGGCCGGCATATTTGTCGTAGGTAATTGCCATGCCGCCCTTCGGAGAATCCGGATCATTAAAGAGCCGGTGGCTTCCAAGTTCAAGGGCATAGTCGTAGTTTTTCTTAACCAGGTCAAATATTTTCGGGTGGATAGGCACCATACGGTGTCGCCCAGCCTGTGTTTTCATACCACCGACAATATAGCGTTCGTCAAGATGCACGTCCTCTAGTTCCAGTATGGCGAGTTCTTGCGGCCGCCATCCCATGTAGCACTGTATGAGAACCCAGTCCGCGAACCGGATTTTGCCGACGTTATCCCAAAGTGTCTGCATTTCTGAGTCCTGGAAGATGATGTGGCCGCGTTTCGCTTCTTCCTTTTCTTTGATGATGTCGTCCGACAGTTCAAATGTGCGGGCGTAGTTCTTATCAACAAGCTCATATTCGAGCGCATAGTCCAGCATTAAATTAAACATAGACTTGATCCGGGATTTTGTACCTGCGGACGCAAGCACCTTTTCGCCTTTATTGGCTCCACGTGAAGGAATAATGTAGCCATCTTCCATTATGCCCTTGATGTGGCGGGCACGAAGGTCCTTAACACGCATCCCGGCAATGGCGTGGCAGTAACTCCACGCTGACTTAATGGTACGGCAGGATGATTCGCTTTCCAGGGTAGGAAAGTAAGCTGCAGTCCATTTGTCGTAGAGTTCCGCCAGGGTCATAGCGGCATTTTGTATATCGTAAGGATTAGCTCCGTACTCAGCGAGTGCCTGCAGAGCTTCCTTCTTAGTCTTGAATGTCCCAAGAGGAACACGGTTCTGTACGGTCTTTCCGGTCTGTTCGTCCGTGATCCAGCCGAGAGTGACACGGGCCAGGTACGGCTTACGCCTGTTTCCGGAAAGTTTGGTTACGCTGCCGTAACCGTTAGGTAGTTTCATCCGGTAACCTTACTGATTCCACAGCCGCAGGCAGGCCAGCGAAATCCACTTTTGCTGGTTCAAGTTTGAGGAGGGAAGAGAGCGTGATTGTTTTTTGCTCCGGCACCTTCTCATTAAGAACCGAGGTAGGTAGAACATAAAAGTCCCAGTAGTC
>JASKJZ010000115.1 GCA_030154385.1 Clostridiales bacterium | reverse complement strand
CTTCCGATCTTCGTTGATGACTTAAAAAAACGTGGGGTAGCCATTATTTATATTTCTCATAAGATGGATGAAATTTTAAGAATTTCCGATGATGTTTCGATTATGAGAGATGGTCAATATATTGGTACATGGGAAGCAAAAGAACTTACAATTGATACCATCATTGCAAAGATGGTAGGACGTGAACTAACCAATTTATTTCCAGTGCGGGATAATGTGCCAGGAGAGCCAATCCTTGAACTTCGCAATGTAACAAGTATTTCCCCAAAATCCTTTAAAAATGTTAGTTTTACGCTGCGAAAGGGCGAAATTCTTGGACTTGGCGGCTTGGTTGGAGCGCAAAGAACCGAACTTATGGAAGCTATTTTTGGAGTTCGCGGCATTGCAAGCGGAGAAGTAATTGTAAAGGGACAGGATTTGAAGATTAAACGGCCAAAGGATGCAATCCGGCATGGAATCGGTCTTATAACGGAAGACCGCAGAGGCAGTGGTATTTTCGGCGTGCTATCGATAGCAGACAATGTTTCCGTTGCGTCCTTAGATAAATATGTTGACGCTGGTATTGTACTGAATGATGCTAAGATTGAAAAATTGGTGCAGGATAATGTATCAAAATTAAGTATTAAGACACCAAGCTCAAAAACGTTGATTCAGTCGTTATCCGGCGGTAATCAGCAAAAGGTTATTATATCAAGATGGTTAGCAAATGACCCGGACATCCTAATTATGGATGAACCAACAAGGGGTATCGATGTTGGTGCGAAATATGAGATTTACCAAATTATGATTGATCTTGCAAAGCAAGGCAAAGCAATTATAATGATTTCATCGGAAATGGCAGAGTTAATTGGTATGTCAGACCGCATCATTGTAATGTGTGATGGTAAGGTTACTGGTGAGGTTACTGGTGAAGAGGCAACACAGGAAAATATTATGCATTTCGCAACGCAGTTCAATTAAGGAGGATGTCACAATGAGTAAAGCTAAAAGCATCGATTTTAAATCGGTAATTTCAGAAAATATTTTGATTATCATCGTTTTGTTGATGGTAGTTGTTGTTAGTATTTTAAAACCAAATTTTTTAACCCTAAATAACTTATCCAATATTTCCGTAAATACAGCCGTTCGTTTTATCATCGCTCTTGGTATTTCTGGATGTTTGATTACCAAAGGAAATGACTTATCCGCTGGACGTACGGTAGGACTTGGAGCCTGTATTGCTGGTACTTTATTGCAAAAACCGGATTACAGTGACCGATTCTTTCCAAATTTACCACAGCTTAATATTTTATTTGTTTTATTAATCGTTATTTTGATTTGTAGTATTTTTGGTTTTATCAATGGATGTGTCGTATCCTTTTGGCAGGTACCACCTTTTATCGCAACACTTGGTATGCAGACGATTGTATATGGTATTTGCCTTGTTTATACAAAAGCAGTACCACTTGGTGGATACCGGAAAGATTATACAGATATAGCGAGCGGTAAATTCTTTGGAGTTCCATTTTTATTCTTCATTGCATTTTTTATTGGATTATTTATGTGGTTCTTGTATAATAAGACAAGACATGGTAAGTATATGTATGCAATTGGTGGAAACGAAGTAGCAGCAGAGGTATCTGGTATTAATGTTTCAAGAACCAAGATTAGAATCTACATTTTAGCATCCGCTTTGTTTGCAGTAGCAGGTTTCTTACTTGGTGCAAAAGCAGGAGGTGCAAGTGTAAATACTGGTCTTAGCTATGAGTTAGAAGCAATCGCAGAGTGTACGATTGGTGGTGTATCAACGAATGGTGGTGTTGGTAAGATTTCGGGTATCTTAGTCGGTGTACTTGTATTCGAACTTTTAAAATCTTCCATGCAGTTCTTAAAGATTGACACTTCTTGGCAGTATATTGTTCAAGGTGCGGTAATTATTGTAGCAGTAGCACTTGACTTAAGAAAATATCTTGCAAAGAAATAATGAGTTTGCTATAAATGAAGAGGAACAGGATTTTGGAATATTGTCAAAAACAATATTCTAACTTCCTGTTTTTCGGACGTTAAAAAAGACGGAAGAGGAATTATAATGTATAAGGTATTATTAGTAGATGATGAACCAGAAGTAATGCTTGCGGTTATAAAGAAAATGGATTGGGAAAATTTAGGATTTGAAGTGGTCGGCTATGCTCAGAATGGGGAAGAGGCACTAGAGATGGCAGAGCTTGAGGTTCCCGATGTCGTGATGACCGATATCAAGATGCCTTTTATGGATGGCCTGACCCTTAGTAAAAAACTAAAGGAAACCTATGCGGGTATAAAAATCATTATTTTTTCTGGGTTTGACGAATTTGAATATGCAAGAGAAGCGATAAAAATTGAAGTAGAAGAATATATTTTAAAACCAATGAAGTTAGATGAGCTATCTGAGATTTTTAAGCGGATTGGAGCTTTGCTTGATAAGGAAAGAAATGAAAAGCTAAACATTGACAAGCTAAAGGAATATTATCTGAATAGCTTACCAATCCTGCAAGATCAGTTTTTTATTGCTTTAATCGAAGGGAGAATGCCGGATTCATATCTTTCCTCCTATATGGAAAATTATCAAATTACGATGAATGGCAGTCAGCATTTGGTTGCGGTTTATCGTATGAGCACAAAAAAAGACAGGATGCTTGAGAATGATATGGAAATGAAAGTAGAGCTTCAAAAAATATCAATTAAGCATTTTTTGGACGATGGACTGAAAGAGTTTTCCTTTCATTCGTTCGTTTATTTTGATCAAATCATTCATATTACAAGCTTCCATGATGGAGAGGATATCAAATATTATGTAGATCAAGTAAATAAAATCTGTAAATTAGTCAAACGTGTCTTAGATGTACAGGTTGTCGCTGGTATTGGTAAAAGCATACAGCAAATCTCTCATCTTAAGTTTTCGTATGAGGGTGCAAAAAATGCAGCTTTTTATCGTGGTTCTGATGGAATCAGCCATGCAACTTATATTGAAGAATTAGAGCCTTCCCTAAACGAAATGGTTTCCTTGGATGATCAAAATATTCAGGCAATCATTACCGAAATAAAAATGGGAGATAAGGAGAAATTGACTCAACAAGTGGAGCACTTTATCAATGCAATAAAGTTGAGAAAACTGACCATTGAGCAGTTGCAGATCATTTTGATGGGGATTATTACCGAACTTTACAAATTAACCTGTGCTTATAATATGGAAGCGCTTGATTTATTTGGAGACAACTTGGATTTGTATAAGCAGCTCCTTCATTTTAATGGGGTCGAGGAAGTGCAAGAATGGTTGATGCAAATCTGTCTTTCTGTCCGAAAAGCAATTTGTAAGGAGAGAAAAAATACGGCGAAGGTGATAATTGATAAGGCAGTTCAATATATTGTGGACAATTTTGGTGATTCTTCTCTTTCTATTGAAAAAATATGCAATGAGCTAAATGTAAGTTCGGCTTATTTTTCGACCATTTTTAAGAGGGAAACTGGAAAGACATTTTTAAATTATCTAACCGATATTCGAATGGAACAAGCTATTTTACTATTGGATGGAACAGAGGAGAAGACCTATATTATTTCTGAAAAAGTTGGGTATTCGGAACCAAATTATTTTAGCTATGTTTTTAAGAAAAAATATGGAATGGCACCATCCAGGTATCGAAGGATTAGATTGGAGCAAAATGATCTACAAAATGAAACGCTTTTGGAACAAAGTTAAAAAAGTTATTGATTACCGAAGCATACAGTTTAAAATATCGGCATCCTTTACGATGGTAACGCTTTTGTCTGTTTTTTTTATTGGAATCGTATTCTACACTAAATTTGCAGACAAGACAAAGGAAGCTACGATAAAGGCAACCGAACAATTGCTGAAGCAGACGAATGTAAATTTAGAGACGTATCTTCGAAATATGATGCGGATATCGGACTCTATGTATTATTCGGTTATAAAGGATAAGGATATATCCTCCGATGCGATGGATACCGAAATGAATCTTTTGTATGAGGTGAATAAGGACAACTTAGTAAGCATTGCCTGTTTTAAGGAAAATGGGGAATTGGTTGCTGCAACTCCTGTGGCAAATTATAAGAGCAATGTAAATGTGACAACGCAGGAGTGGTTCCTGTCAGCAAATAAACAGATGGAGAATTTACACTTTTCTGCTCCACATGTACAAAATATATTTGATGATAATTCCTTTCGGTACTACTGGGTTGTTTCCCTAAGTCGCATGGTGGAGCTTACTTCGAGGGGAAACAGTATTCGTGGTGTTTTATTAGTCGATATGAATTTTAGCGGGATTGAGCAGCTATTTAAAAAGTCAAATGCCAGTGGCGAGCTTGAATATATTTATCTGGTGGATAGCCAGGGTAATATTATCTATCATCCAAAGCAGATTTTAATTGACTCCAATGTTGTAAAAGAAAATAATTTACAGGAAGTAAATTATGAGGATGGTTCTCATTATGAAGTGTTTGATGGGGAACGAAGGATTGTTACCGTAAAAACAGTTGCTTATACTGGCTGGAAAATCATATATGTCACCCCATATAGTACCTTTAATATGACCTTAAGCCAAACGAGATTTTTTGTTATTTTGATAATTACTGCTATGATGATTCTATTAATTTTTGTCAATCAGTTTGTTTCCGCACAAATTGCTAAGCCAATTAAGAGGCTCAATAATTCGGTCATGGGGCTAGAAAATGGAAATTTAGATGTTGTGATTTATGAAGGAGGAGGCTCCGAGGAGGTCAGACATCTGGGAAAATCGCTGAATCTGGTGGTTGCACAATTAAAAAAACTCATGGAAAAAATTGTATTTGAGCAAGAAGAAAAGCGAAAATCAGAGCTAGATGCTCTCCAATCGCAAATCAATCCGCATTTCTTGTATAATACACTGGATTCGATTGTATGGATGATTGAGGGAGAACGTTACCAGGATGCCATTTGTATGGTAACAGATTTAGCTAGTTTGTTTCGCATTAGTTTGAGCCGAGGCAAGAATATTATTTCCATACGGGATGAAATAATGCATGCGAAAAACTATATGAATATTCAAAAGATTCGCTATAAAGATGCCTTTGAAGTTTATTACGAAATTGAAGAAGAAATTTTTGATTTTCAAACGGTAAAGCTAGTGATTCAACCTTTGTTAGAAAATGCTATCTACTACGGCGTGGAAGCGATGTATGATGAGGGTGAGATTACGCTTCGTGGTTATAGAAAAGGGGATGATATATTCATCGAAGTAATCGACAATGGCCTAGGCATGACACCAGAGACAGTAGAAGGTCTTTTAACAAATGGGGGTAGAAAACGTACTAAGGGTTCGGGAGTAGGTTTAAAAAATGTGCATAGCCGTATTCAGCTTCGTTATGGAGCAAATTATGGTCTTTTCATTGATAGTCAGCCAGATGAGGGTACGAAGGTAACCATTCATCTGCCTGCCATTCCATATTCTGAAATTTCTTTGGCAGGAGGACAAAAGAATGAGCCATCATAAAAAAAAATACATTCTGATTAGTTTGATATTTATTATAGTTCTATTTTGTGTTAGTTTTTATGGATATTCCATCAATGGGGAAAGGGAGGAAAACTACCGTGCCTCAGTCATTTTAGAAGCAAGTAATACGGAGCGGTTTGAGGTACTAAAGCAAGGGATTGAAAGTGCTGCAAGAGAATACCATATGGAAGTAAACGTTATTACGGTTTCCACAAAAACGGGGGCATATGAATGTGTGAATGCCATCAAACGAGAATTGAAAAATGGCAGTACAGGACTTATCTTAAACCTTGGAAATGATAAAAAAGTCTTAAAGGAATTAGATGCATTACTGCCTGGTATTCAGGTAGTCTTATTTGAGTCTGAAATACCAATTTCGAAGGGATACTCTTATATTGCTCCAGATAATTATCAGATGGGATACGACATTGGCCTTACCATACTTCAAAAGAAACGTAGCGAAGACAAAGTGGGAATTGTTGTGGGAAATGGGAAAAAAAGCGCTAATAACGACCGAATGAGGGGGCTTCTTGAAGCAATTGGACAAGACTGCGTTCTTTGGACTGTGGAAGGAGAAGAGGATTCCGTAAAAGAGGAGCTAAAAGAGGCGCAAGGAAATCAACCCGTCGACATCCTGGTGGGACTAAACACGATTTCAACAGAGGAAATTATCGATTTGACAAAGGATAATAATCAGGCAGGTATTGTATATGGTATAGGGGGCAGTGAAAAAATCGTATATTATGTTGACAAGGGGCTTGTAGGAGGCCTTGTTGCTCCCAATGAATATTTGATGGGATATCTTAGCGTTAAAAGCATGTATAATCGTATGAACTATAATATGACGGAGGATAAAAAGGATATTGGATATCTGTTGATTAATAAAACCAACCTATATCAGGAAGAAAATCAAAAGCTAATGTTTCCAATGGTTCAATAAGGGAGAAGAAAAATGAGAAGATATAAGAGGATTGCCTGTATGATTTTATGCCTTGTGTTGTGTGTAAATCTTAGTAGCTGCAAGCTAAATGGGGATAGCAAGAAAAATACGAATATCAAATCAATAAAAATTGGGGTGAGCGTATATGATTATTATGATACGTTTATTTCGGAGCTTATCGATTCCTTTGAAACCTATATTAAGGAAATGGAAGCGAAAACAGGAACCACAATTTCACTGGATATTGAAAATGCCTCCACCAGTCAGAGCCTGCAAAACAGTCAGGTGGAAGATTTCATTAACAATGGTTGTGATGTAATCTGCGTGAATTTAGTAGATCGAACGGATCCTACTATGATTATCGACCGCGCGAAAAGTGCAAACATTCCAGTTATCTTTTTTAATCGAGAATTAGTGGAAGAAGATTTAGACCGTTGGGATAGCCTCTATTATGTAGGAGCTGTAACACTGGAATCGGGTATTATGGAAGGCGAGCTCATAACCGATGCTTGTAACAAGGATTTTACTGGTATTGACAAAAATACAGATGGGATTTTGCAGTATGTGATATTAGAAGGTGAGGCGGGGCATCAAGATGCCATTGTGCGGACGGAGTATTCTGTTAATACGGTGACACAGGCTGGGTACAAAGTAGAAAAGCTGGGGTATGCGATTGCGAATTGGAATCGTGCACAGGCACAGACAAAGATGACACAATGGCTGGATCAATTTGGAAATCAGATTGAGGTTGTAATATCAAATAATGACGATATGGCACTTGGAGCAATTGATGCTTATCAGGCAAGAGGCATTAAAAAGGAAGAGCTTCCAGTGATTGTGGGGATTGACGGAACTTTAGTCGGACTAGAGGCTGTAAGGCAGGGAACGCTCCTTGGAACGGTTTTAAATGACCGAAAAGGGCAGGCACGTGCTATAGCAGAATTAAGTTTTTCGTTGGTAACAAAAAAGGATTTACCAGACGATATAAAGCTCGAAGAGGGACGATACATACGCTTGCCGCATCAAAAGGTAACCATAAAGAATCTACAGGAGGTCATGGGGGAAGAGTAAAAGACCGTTGACAGATTAGGCCATTTATACTATTATTTTCCTAAGATGATGAACGAGGTGTAAGCCTATGATGCACATATTGATAGTCGATGATTTTTATGCAAATGTAGTTATGATACAGCAAGCACTTTCTTCAAAATATGAAGTTTCAACTGCCACGTCCGGAAAGCA
>JASKJZ010000114.1 GCA_030154385.1 Clostridiales bacterium | reverse complement strand
GGGTGCTGGTGTTATTTTTGGAACAACAGGTGGCGTTATCGAGGCTGCTCTTCGTACAGCGTATGAATGGTTGACAAAGGAAACCTTAGAGAAGGTAGAGTTCCACGGTTTAAGAGGATTTGATGGTATAAAAGAGGCCACGGTACCAATCAATGATATGGAAGTCAAAATTGCTGTCGCACATGGACTTGGTAATGCCAGAAAGTTATTGGAGGGTATAAAGGCTGGAAGGGCTGATTATCATGCCATCGAAATCATGGCTTGTCCTGGGGGCTGTATTGGAGGAGGAGGACAACCTTATCATCATGGAAACATGGATATATTGACCAAACGTATGGAATGCATCTATCAGGAGGATGAAGGAAAAACCATTCGTAAGTCACATGAGAACCCATACATTAAGACGCTCTATGAAGAATTTCTTGGAGAACCATATGGGGAAAAGGCACATGAACTTTTGCACACCCATTATCAAAAACGTAAAAAGATGTAAGATGAGAGTTGACTTTTAAAATACAATTATAGAAAGGTTTGGGTATTTATGGCTGGTATTAAAATTGTTATCGTAGATGATTCACCCTTTTCTATTGCGTTTATTCGCGATATTTTAGAGCGAAATGATTTTGAGGTAGTGGGAGACGCTGGTTCCTTAGAAGAAGTAAGGGAAGTAGTGGAGAGAGAAAGACCGAGCCTTGTGACAATGGACATGACATTACCAGGTACCGATGGTCTGGAATGCACGCGTGCGATTCATGCAATTGATCCAAATATCAAAGTAATTGTTGTAAGCTCCATGATGGATGAAGAAATTGTGGAAGAAGCAAAAAGAAATAAGGTATCTGCCTATGTACAAAAGCCCGTGGATGAAGGTGAACTCATAACTGCAATCAAGCGGGTAATGTCCTCTGATGAATTATATGAAATGCTGCAGGCAGAATATTTCGAAGTGTTTAAGGAAGCTCTCCGGGATGGTCTCAATCGTATGACCAAGACGATTTTAGAGTATAAAGAAGAGTATGTTTGCGAAAAAGAGTATGAATCCAACGGCATGACCATAATTATTGGTATCATAGGTAAGTTTTCTGGCAGGATGCTCTTAGATTTGTCGAAAGAGACCGCAACGAATATGGCAACAACAATTCTTAGAAGAGAACCAAAGGATAATAATGAGGTCATTGCTGGTCTTGGTGAATTTGCAAATATTATTTCGGGTAATGCTTGCTCAATCTTAAATCGCAAGGACAAAGCACTTGGGCTTCGAGTTGCTCCTCCATCTATTTTGCATGGCGAAAATGTGCAGATTTCGGCACCTGATTTTAAAACGATGACAGCAGTATCTGAAACAAATTTTGGCGATATTTTATTAAATGTTGGTTTTAGAAAGGGTGAAGAAAAATGGATGTAAAGCACGTAAATCCCTTTGTGGAATCATTTGCAGCGGTTATGCCACAGCTTGGATTTGGAGCAGTTCGAAAAGGAAGACTCAATGCAAAAGGACAGGAATTAATTTGCTCGGGTGTTGTCATTATTGTGGGTATTGTTGGTGCTATTAAAGGAAATGTTGTCTATAGCATTGAAACAGAGCATGCAAAAAAAATTGCATCTACCATGATGATGGGTATGCCAGTAGTTGAACTTGATGATATGTCGAAAAGTGCATTATCCGAGCTAACGAATATGCTGACAGCAAATGCAGCTACTAGTTTCTCAAAAATTGGAGTCGAGATTGATATCTCAACACCAACCCTGCTTTATGGAAAAAATATTTCGGTTAAAATGAGTTCTGCGCAAGTGTTATCCATTGAGCTGCTTGCGGATGAAATCCCAATTGATGTTAATATTGCGTTTGAAGGATAGTCATTTTTGGTTTCGATATTCTTTCGGAGTCATGCCGACTTGTCGCTTAAATACTTGGATAAAATGACTTTGTGAGCAAAAACAAAGAAGATTGCTAATATGGCTGTAGGAATAAGCTGTGAATAGAAGAAGGTTTTTACCTTCTTCTATTTTTTTTTCTTCGATAAAGGAGTGGAGTGGTTTTCCTGTTTCCTTTTGAAAGAGAAAGGACAAGTATTTTGGTGTTAGGCAAATCTCATTTGCTAGAGACTCAAGTGTTATTTTTTCATAGATGTGCTTGGAAATCAATGTGATACATTGCTCAATCTGTCTGGAATAGTGAGGATGCTTGTTTTGAGTGGCTTTCGAAACGCGGGTTGTGAAATCAATGGCCATTTTCTCATTCAATGTTTGTAATTCATATAAGGTCTTACAGCGTTCCATTTTTTGTATATAGACATCACTCAACGTAAAGGCGCTCTCTTCTTCTAGTCCGCCTTCAATTGCATATCTTGTTACGAGCGTTGTGTTTGCGATGCAGCCATACAATAGCTGTCGAAAAGGATCTTTTGACATGGTACCATATTTTGTTTCTGGCAGGGTGCGATAGGTGGATTCCAGACGAGATACATTTCCATCTCTTACACAATGCAGGATAGATAATTCCTGTTGATAAGGAGTATGGATACGGTATTCCTCTCTATTTTCAAATAATTCATGAACATAGGTACGTGTTAGGTTTCCTTCCAAATCGGAGAACTTATAATTACTGATGTCTTCTACGCTTTTTGGCGGTTGATTTAGTAAGAGCATCATAATACGGAGGCAGGAACAAAAGGAGGAAAAGGAAATTACAGGAAGGTTCTCAACGAGAGAGACAAGTTCATCTATCGGAAAATAAGTTGAAAACGATAGCTTTTTCATGTCTGACTTTTGATAGAAAATGGAAAGAAGCATAGGACCGCCCAAGAGGTAATACGGTGTGCCTCCTTGTTTGAAAGAAAATACAGCATATAACTCGTGTGAAAAGCATAGCAAATCAAACGAAGGAGAAGTGGATTTAGGAAGCAGCCCCTTGATATGTAGAGATAATTTATTTTTTAGGCAATCGGAGAAAAAGGATGCCTCTATATTTCCATCTTGATTGATAATCCATAACGGAATTCGGTTGTAATCATACAGCTCTTGTAAAAGTGCCATTATTGTTTGATTCATACGAGTAACCTCCTGGTTTCTTTATTTCCAGCCTTTTCTATGACTATAGCAGTTGTGTTAAAAATGTCAAGAGAATGTGATATAAAACACGAAAATATAATATTGAATTGCAAAAAATGCTGATAATATATGGATATAAAGGAGAAAAGGAGAGGTGTTATATGGATGTGAAAAAGCAGTTAAAAACGAGAGAAAAAGTATTTTATGGACTGGGGGACATGGGGAATAATATCGCATATGGAGCCGTTGGTTTTTATTTTGTTTTTTTTCTGACCGATGTTGCAGGGCTATCTCCATTATGGGCAGGGTATGTCTTTTTGATTGTACGGGTATGGAATGCTGCTTGTGACTTTATTATGGGAATGGTTTCAGATCATACCAAATCACGTTTTGGCAGAAGGCGCCCCTTTTTATTATATGGAGCGGTTCCGCTTGGAATTTCCTTTGCTATCATCTGGATTTTGCCATTTGAAGGGGAGGTAATAAAGATTGTATATTACACATTGGCTGGAATTTTATTTAATACCCTTTACTCCATGGTCTCGATTCCTTATAATGCATTGCTTCCAGAATTATCAAGTGAAGAGGAGGAAAGAACGAGTATATCGGGATATAAAATGGCATTTTCCTTTGTCGGATCACTGCTTTCAGCAATGGGGGTTTCCTTTATTGTAGATATCCTTTACCCTGGAAAAATGATGTATGGAACTAGTTTCCCGGTGATGGGACGCAGTCTTTCCCTTGTATTAGTGGCTTGTATTCTTCTTGCCTTTATCGGAACGAAAGAGCGGGTACAGCCAAAAGAGATAGAGAAAAAGGGTAGTTTTCGAAAAGACCTAAAATCGCTCCTTTTATTACGTGAATATAAGTATGTGCTCGGTGTTTTTATTTTTAATATGGTTGCGTTTGATATTATTATGGCACTCTATATCTATAATATGAAGTATGCACTTTTGATATCGGAGAGCTTAAGCTCGATTTATATGGCAATCCCTCTTGTAGCAGCAGTGCTTGCAACACCACTTTGGGTGGGCATAAGCAACAAAATTGGGAAGCATAAAACTTACATAATAGCGGTATTTTATTTTTTGGTTCCACTCTTTGCGTGTATTTTTCTTCCGGCAAAACAACTATCCCTTACCGTTTTTTTGACTATTTTGATTGGTATTGGAATTTCAGCCTCTCAGGTCTTGATATTTGCTATATTACCGGATGTGGTTGAAATCGATGAAGCAAAAAATGGTACGCGCCGAGAGGGGATGATTTATGGAACAACGATGCTTCTATACAAGGTTGGATCTGCTCTTATGGTAGCGTTTGTTAGTGCAGCACTAGGCTGGTTTGGCTATGTGGAGAGTCAGGGGGGAACCGTTGTGGCACAGTCTGCACATACTATTTTTGGAATCCGCCTTTTAATGGGGGGTATGCCAGCTTTATGTCTGCTCCTTACGATTGTATCCATTCACATGCTGCTAAGGAAGAAATCGAAATAAGAAAGGAGATATTCGATATGGATGATAAGGTTTTTGAGCGAAGAAAGCGAGCACAGGAAATACTGGACTGCATGACACTTGAAGAAAAAGTCTCATTATGCTCTGGAGAAGATTGTTGGAATACCAAGGAACTAAAATCAGTTGGCCTCGAATCAATTATGATGTCGGATGGTCCTCACGGACTTCGAAAGCAAATTGGGGCTACGGATAATTTAGGCATCGGAGAAAGTCTGCCTGCGGTCTGTTTTCCAACCGCAAGCGCGTTAGCTTGCAGCTTTGACCGTGCACTTTTATATGAAGTTGGAAAAGCAATTGGGGAGGAGTGTGTCCAAGAAGGGGTCTCCGTATTGCTAGGCCCAGGGGCAAACCAAAAAAGAAGTCCATTATGTGGACGAAATTTCGAATATTTCAGTGAAGATCCAATCGTATCAGGTGAGCTTGCAGCCCATATGATTCAGGGTATTCAAAGTACGGGTACAATGGCTTCCCTAAAACACTTTGCCGTCAATAATCAGGAAAAACGAAGAATGAGTGTCGATGCTATTATCGATGAGAGGACACTTCGTGAAACTTATTTAAAATCCTTTGAAATCGCGGTGAAAAAGGGAAAACCAGACACGGTGATGTGTGCTTATAATCGTGTGAATGGTACATATTGCAGTGAAAATACATATTTACTCACCGATATATTACGAAAAGAATGGGGTTACGAAGGATGTGTGATATCCGATTGGGGAGCGGTACACGACCGAGTCTTAGGGGTGGAAGCAGGGTTATCCATTGAAATGCCAGGTAATCATGGTTATAACGATAAAAAAGTGAAAGGGGCGGTTGTTGAAGGTAAGCTTGGAGAGGGGGCGCTTGACCTGGTTCTACTACCAGCAATTGAGATGATACAAAAGGGTATGGAGCAGAAGCGTCGGACAAGGAAAGATGAGGAGACGAAGGAACTGAAAATGGAAAGGCATCATGAGCTTGCCGTATTGGCAGCCAAACAAAGTATGGTTCTTGCAAAAAACGAGGATCATATCTTGCCGGGAAATCGATTACAGAAGGCTGCCATTCTTGGAGCATTTGCAAAAGAACCGCGTTTTCAAGGCGCTGGAAGCTCGAAGATTCATCCATTTAAGGTGGATACCCCATGGGACGCATTTGTTCAAAAAGGAGCAGCGGTCTCTTATGCACCAGGCTATACGATGCTACCAAAAAGCAGCGAGAAGGAGGAAATAAAATTACGAAAGGAAGCGGTTGCACTCGCAAGGGGTAAGGATATTGTCTACATTTTTGCAGGACTTTTAGAAGGCTTTGAATCCGAAGGTTTTGACCGTTTTGATATGAAGCTGCCTGCTGCCCACAATCAATTGATTGAGGAGGTGGTCAAGGTTAACCAAAATGTGGTCGTAATAGTAATTGGTGGGGCGCCAGTTGAGATTCCATGGGTCGATCAAGTCAAGGCGCTCTTTTTAGCCTATTTGAGCGGTGAAGGGATGGGAAGAGCAATTTGTGATCTATTACTTGGCGATTCGGTTCCCTGCGGTAAGCTAGCCGAAACATGGCCGATTGAACTATCGGATACCCCCGCTTATTATAATTTTCCAGGAGGAAATCGAACTTGTGAATATCGCGAGGGGATTTTCGTTGGGTATCGTTATTATGAGTTTGCCGGAATAAACGTACGCTTTCCGTTTGGGCATGGGCTTTCGTATACAGAGTTTTCTTATTCGAAGCTTTCCTTGAATAAAAAAGTATGTTGTAGTAAGGATACCTTGGAAATCCATTTTACCATTACAAATATTGGAGAACAAAGGGGAAGGGAAACGGTTTTTCTTTTTGTTGCAAATGAAGAGAATCGGATACCGCATCCTGGCAAGGAGTTGCGTGAATTTGTCAAGGTAGAATTAGAGCCAATGGAAGATAAGGAGGTAACAATCAAGCTGGACATGGAAAGTCTTGGATTTTATGATAGTAAGAGTCATGACTGGTATGCAGCGACAGGAAATTATCAAATAATCCTTGCTTCCTCGTTAGCCCAGCCTGTCTTAGTGGAGACTTTCTTTTTACAGAGTGAAGAACGAAATATCGTAGATTATCGCAGGTTGACACCTGGATATTTTGATCCAAGAAAGATACAAACAATTAAAAAGGAGGAGTTTGCTGTTATTTATGATAGACCGCTTTCAGAACAGGAGAGACGCTATAGGCGTCCCTATACAAAGGAAAATACCTTGGAGGATGTCCGACATACCTTAATTGGAAAAATCGTTTTGTGGTATGCAAATCACGTTATGAGGGAGGCATCGAAAGCAGAAGAAGAGCAAGAGGGCATGATGTCCTCGATGATACGTGAAATGCCATTTTTTGCGATGGTAGCATCGGGGGAAGACATGATATCAGAGTCTATGATGGAAGGGATCCTTGCTTTGCTCAATGGTCATTACATACAAGGAATTCGTACATTGCTAAGAAGATAAGCAGTTTTTCTTTCTATTCCAAAAAAAATGTAGTATACTAGTGAATAGTAAGAATAGGAAGGAAATCGCGTAGAATGGGATATGATAATAGTGTAAATGAACCAATCTCAACGGAGAATGTTTTTAAGGACATTCGAAAGCGAATATTAAAGCTTGAGCTAGAGCCAGGTCAGAGAGTCAGTGAGAATCAAATATGTGCAGAATATGGCGTGTCAAGGTCGGTTATTCGCAATGTTTTTGCTCGTCTTAGCCAAATGAAATTAATAGAGGTATATCCACAGCGTGGAACCTATGTGGCGCTATTTGATTTACATTATATATCGGAGCTTTTGTTAATTCGTATGGCGGTTGAAAAGGAAGTTCTATATCAGATGTTCACGAAATTGACAAAGGAGGAGTGCGACCGTTACATTGCCTTGCTAGAGGAAAATCTTAAGGAACAGGAAAAGTTTGGTAGTTTGTCAAGTTATGAAAAGGATTTTCGAAGACTAGATTATGATTTCCATAAGATTTTGGTCGACAGTGTAAAGCTTCCGGGTGTCCTAGAGCTTTTGAGTGACAATATGATTCATATTGCAAGATGGAGAAATTTTGTGGTAGCATTTGAGCATCAGGTACCAAAATTGATTGAGGAACACAAAGCAGTAGTGGAATTTTTGAAGGCTGGGAATTTAAA